>NZ_DGRF01000025.1:0-18385 GCF_002390995.1 Clostridium sp. UBA4395 | reverse complement strand
ACCGCTATTGCGACAGCCCCATATTTTTAGTTTAAATATAAACTAATAGAATATTAAATATTATATTACTGTAATTTCTAACAGAGCTTATTACTAATATAGATGACTATGTTAAATTTTATGTCTACCATTAGCTTTAATATGAATAATTATTGTTATTATGCTACTCAATAATAGAAATGCATAAAAGCTAATTACACGGCTTAATAACATTGCAGAAAGCAATAATTCTTTTGAAAAGAATATTTTAAATAATATCATAAAGCTACTTTCAGTGGCACCTACTGCACCAGGCAAAGGCAAAGAAGATACTGCTATAGTTAATAAGGCTTGTATAGAAAGTACATCTATAATGGTATAAGTATTTAATCCAAAAGATTTATATATGAAATAGGGAACTAAATACATAGCTGTGATTTGTAAAACTGTAACTATTAAAACCTTAACAATTAGTAAAGGATTATTTTTAATATAATTAGCACCATTAGTATATTCATCAAGGTGAACATTAATTTTAGATAGAGTATACTCTGCATTTTTTATAATTTTAAATTTTGATAAGAGTTCAACAATAAATTTGATAAACTTACCAACTAAATTTTTGGAAAATATAGCTGCAAATATAAAACCTATTATAAATACATTTATCATAACTCCGTAAATTAACAGCCATTTAATGCCACGTACATTATTTATTATAAAAGTATATTTAAAAAGATACATAAGTAGTCCATATAAAAGCATTACTGATTGATAGACTATGGCAATTATTAATAAAGTTAAAGAAGAATAGGATATATTTATATTATCCTTTTTCATATAGTATACTTGTGCTGGCTGACCACCTGATGATGAAGGAGTAATAGAACTAAAGTAAAATCCAATAAAGGAATAACCAATACATTTTTTAAAAGGTACTTTTTTATTTAAATTTTTAAGTATAATATAAATAACATAAGCTTCAAAAATTATAAATAGACACATCATAGAAAATGCTATGAATAAGTAAATAGGATTAATTGTGTTTATTACAGAGATTAGTGAAGCTATCGAAGCATCTTTAAAAAGTAAGTAAAAAGTAATAGCAATGAGTAAGAACATAAAAATTAAACTTCCATAGTAGTTGTTAAACTTGTTTTTTTTTATAGATTTTTGCACAATTATTGTCCTAACCTTTCTGGTGTTATAAATTTATAACCTACTAACTTTAACTTAGGTAAAACTGTAGATAATGCTTCAATGGTTTTAAGAGGAGCATCGAATGCACCTCCTGAATTCTCTCCTGCATCATGTAGACATATAATAGAATTTCTATCAGTACGTAGTATTAACTTTGAAGATATAGAATCTACTGTAGCGTATTTACTCCAATCTTCTGCCATAACATCCCATAAAATCATTTTTAAATTATACTTTTTAACAAAAAAGTTTGTAAAGATATTACTATGTCCCCAAGGAGGTCTATAATAGTTGATTTGATAATTGAAGTTTTTCATGATTTCTATACTATTCTTAAAATCTTTTTTCGTATATTTATAGCTATAAAAGAGAGCATTTTTATGCGCTAAAGAATGTAGTGCTATAGTGTGCCCTTCTTTATGCATACGATAGATTATTTCAGGATTATTCTTAGCGTTCTCTGCAACAACAAAGAAAGTAGCTTTAATTTGATTTTCTTTAAGCACATCTAAAAGATTATTAGTATATCTTTCATCAGGACCATCATCAAAGGTTAGCATTATTTCATTATCTTTATTAGTAAGTTTAATAATATTTGAATTTATATATTTGTTGTATAAAGTTGGTATAATTGAGTGAATTAGAAAAATAATTATAATAATAGCTGTCAAAGTAGTAAAGTACATTAAGCACACGCTCCATCCATATTAGGTTCTAAAGTAAGTAATACTTTTTCAATTGATGTGCAATCAAATTGTTTTTTTAAATTTTTTATATTATTAGAGAGATTATCTAGTATTGCATCATCAAAAATAATTTTTTTTATTTTATCAAAACATTTATCAGGACTTGTTTCAAGAACCTTTCCAATACCATTATTTAATATAAAGTTAGTATTATTAATTTCTTGTTGAAGAAAAGGTTTAAAGGCAATTAAAGGTGTTTCTGAGAAAATACTTTCAAATAAAGTTATTCCCCCAGGTTTAGAAAGTATCAAATCTGATTTTTGCATATATTTATAAACCTCATCAGTATATCCAAGTACATTAATATTTTCATATTTTCCATAAAGCATATTAAAGATTTCAGTATTATTTCCTGTAATAACTGTAGTCTTTACATTTTCTAAAGAATTAAGCTGGTTATAAAATTCCATAGACTTGGGTAATAGCCCTAATCCACCGCCCATAATAAGGAGCTGTTTTTCATTAGAAGAGCTATTAGTTATAGATTTTTTAAATTCTTCTTTTACAGGTATTCCATTAATAAATATTTTGTTTTCAGGAATACCTTTTAAAATTAAGTCCTTTTTTAAAGAGTTACTTCCAACTAAATAACAATTAGTATTATCATTAAGCCACTCTGAATGGCTACTAATATCCGTTATGCAAGTTATAAGCGGAAGAGCTGGATTATATTTCATTTTATACCTTGATATTAGTTGAGAGCAAAAGGGTAGAGTAGAAATAACAATATTAGGTTCTATATCTTTAATTAGGTTATCAAGCTTAGGAAGAAAGTATTTTAAAAATATGGGATTCATATTATACTTTCTATTCTCCGTAATTTTATAAACTTGATTATAAAATACACTACCTTTATTCACCATAACATTAAAAGCCTTATAAATTGCATTAGAATAAGTTGGTAATGCATAATCGAAAACATCCTTTATAACTACTGATGCATTAGGGTGATTAGACTGAATTTGTTCACATAAAGATTTAGATACTGAATAATGGCCCATACCAAATTTTCCTGTAAGAATTAATATTTTCATATTTTAAAACCCCCCATTAATTCTACATAATTTTTACTATGGTTTTATTTTACATGGTAAATCTTAAGAAATACCTTTAATAAATCTTAAGATTTATTAAAGATTTGGAGGAAATTATTAAGCTAAACATAAATATAAAATAAATTACTATATGAAATAGAGAAAGAAAGACCTTAGATATATAATAAAAAGGATTGTTTCAAAAGAATTAACTTTGAGACAATCCTTTTAAAAATATTATTTAAGGTTATCTAGTTTTTTATTGTACATAAACATGTAAAGTGAAGCAGAAAATATAACTATGTATCCTAAAATACTTATGATATCAGGGGATTGGTTAAATATTACTATGCTTATAATAGCTGAAAAGATTATATTAGAGTAATCAAAAATTGATATTTCTTTTGCAGGTGCATATTTATAGGCTAGAGTAATTCCAAATTGTCCTATAGTTGCAAAGATACCGGCTAATATTAAGTAGATAAATTGAATCAAAGTCATAGGTGTATAAGAAAATATCATAAATGGGAAAATTGTTATTACAGAAAAGCAAGAAAAATAAAACACCACAGTATAATGCTTTTCACGGTTTCCAATGGCTCGAACGCAGGTATAGGCAGAACCAGCAAATATGGCAGATGAAAGTCCTATGAGATAAGGAATTACATCTACACTAAAAGCAGGCTTTATAATAAGTAATGATCCAAGGAAACCAATAGCAATGATAGTAATATGCCTTAATTGTAATCTTTCTTTTAAAAAGATAGCAGAGAAAAGTATTACAAAAAAAGGACTTAGCTTATTAAGCATATTAGCATCTGAAAGAATAAGATGGTCTATAGCATAAAAGTTTAATATTACTCCTAATGTGCCTAAAGTGGATCTCATAATAAGAAGTTTTTGGTTTTCTTTTTTGCCAAAGAAACTTTCTTTGTGATATATAATCATACCAAGGGCTATGACAAAAGAAACTATGTTTCTAAAAAAAGCCTTTTGCATAGAGGGTAAATCTCCAGATAGCTTTACAAAGGCAGACATCATTGCAAAGCCAAAGGCAGATAAAATAATTAATATTACTCCTTTAATTCTATTACTCATAGTACGTCTCCAATCTTAAGTTAATTTTTATAAACTATTTTAAAATACAGTTTATGTATTATAGTAAAGTTATAAATGTAATTCAAATGATATTACTTATCAATTATAATTATCCACTATTTCATAAATTTTTCAAGGGAATAGGGATATTTACGAATGTTATGTAAATTTAATTTATATTTATAGTTAATAACTTAAAGTTATATATGTATTATTTAATATGGAGTCCATAAAGATTGTTGAATAAGTTATGCTAGTAGTATATAATTTAAGTTAAATGAATAATAGTTTAAGGTACATTAAGTTTAATAGGGAAAGTGGTTAAAAGCCACTGCAGCCCCCGCTACTGTGTACGGATACAAGTCATGATACCACTGGTAATTTACTGGGAAGGGAATGATAAGGATAAGCCGTTAGCCAGGAGACCTGCCTAAAACTTTGTTAGTTGAGACCTTCGGAGGGAAGAGTATATCAAACTATTTTTTAGTTTAATAAATTTAGTTATGTGTATTAACACCCTTATCTTATAGGATAAGGGTGTTTTTAGTTATAATAAAACTATTTAAAGAATAAATTTTACAGAATAAATTTAGATGGAGTGATAAGAGTGGATGAATTAAAAAAGTTATTAAGTGGTATTGAAGAGGTAAATAGAGAAGTAATGAATAATTCTAAGAATTACATAGATCATTTAAGCAAACCTATAGGAAGTTTAGGAGTCTTAGAAGAGATTGTTGTAAAACTTAGTGGTATTAAGGGTGAGCGTATAAAAGAAATAAAAAAGAAAAATATAGTTATAATGTGTGCTGATAATGGAATCCAAGAATCAGGGGTTTCTTCATGCCCAAGAGAGGTAACAGCTACAGTTACAGAAAATTTTGTAAAGGGTACTACTGGAGTGTGTATATTAAGTAGATACTACAATAATGATACTACTGTGGTTGATATAGGAGTGGATAAGGAATTTACTGATCCTAGAATAATTAACAGAAAGATTAGATATGGTACAAGTAATATGACTAAAGGTCCTGCAATGACTAGGGAAGAAGCTATCAAAGCTATAAAGATAGGAATTGATATTGTTAAGGAGTTAAAAAATCAAGGATATGATTTAATAGGAACTGGTGAGATGGGAGTAGGTAATACAGCTACTTCTGCAGCTATAATAAGTGTATTCTCTGGAATTGATAGTGATTTAATAGTTGGTAAAGGCTCAGGTCTAACAGATAATGGATTGTCCCATAAAAAGGCTATGGTAAAAAAATCTATTGAAATAAATAAGCCTAACAAAAATGATGTAATAGATGTGCTTAGTAAGGTAGGTGGATTTGATATAGCTGGCCTTTGTGGAGTATTTTTAGGAGGTGCTATATATAAAGTACCAGTGGTAATAGATGGGCTTATATCATCAGCAGCAGCTATTTGTGCAAAGGAATTAAGTTCAAAGGCATCAGAGTATATGTTTGCATCTCACCTATCAGCAGAACCAGGAGCACAATATGCAATGAAAACTTTAGGACTTGAACCTATGTTTAGTTTAGGAATGAGATTAGGTGAAGGTAGTGGATGCCCAATAGCCTTTGGAATAATAGAGAGTGCTGTTTTTACTATGAATAATATGGATTCCTTTAATGAAGCTGGCATAGATAAAAAGGATTATATAGATATAAGAAAACAATAGAATATGAACCGGTGTAGATAGGTTACTTATATACAGCTTTTTATAAAGGAGTGTAGTAATTGAAAATATATATAGTTAGACACGGGGAAACAGAAGAAAATATAAAAAAGACTTACTATGGAGATATAGACTGTGAACTAACAGAAAAGGGAATTAAGCAAGCAGAATTGGTAGGAGAAAAATTGAAGCATATAAACTTTGATAAAGTGTTTTGTAGTGAAAAAAAAAGAGCAAAGGAAACCCTTAAAAAAATATATGAAGGAGAAGGGGTTAAAGTAGATTCTAGATTGAATGAAAGAAACTTTGGAATCTTTGAAGGAAAAAACTATAAGCAGTTACAAGATTTATTTAAGTTAGAATATGATACTTGGACAAATGATTGGAAGGAGTATTCCATAGAGAAGGGAGAGAGCTTTATAGAGGTTTATAATAGAGTGAAAAGCTTTATGGAAGAACTAAAAAAAGAATCAGTTGGGAATATACTTATTTGTACCCATGGAGGAATTATAAGAACAATATATACTTATATATTGGAAGGTAGTTTAGATAATTATTGGAGGTTTAATTCTAAAAATGCAGATTTGTCCATAATTAAATTAGAATACGGGTACTTTTATATTGATAGTATAATTCCAGTAGAATTTTAATATTAATTAATTTGTTTATGAAGATAAAAGAAGAGGAGAAAGAAAATGAGTAAATTAACTTTAGTTACTGGTGGATGTAGAAGTGGAAAAAGTAAATATGGAGAAAATCTACTTAAACATACTGATGATGTATTATATATAGCAACAGCTATAGTAACAGATGATGAAATGAAGCACAGAATAGAAAAGCATAAGGAAAGCAGAAATAAAAATTGGCAAACCTTAGAAAGTTATAAAGACTTATATAAAAAAATAGAGAGATTTACTGAAAGATATATTTTTTTAGATTGCGTTACTATAATGACTACCAATTTAATGTTTGAAATCACTACAAATTACGATAATATAAGTGATGATGAAATAGATAAAATATGTGATAGCATAAAGAATGAATTTACATTATTCTTAGAAAAGTGTAAAGAGTTAGATAAGGAAGTTGTATTAATTACCAACGAAGTTGGATGGGGATTAGTGCCTGAAAACAAATTATCTAGAATTTTTAGAGATATTCAAGGTTTTATAAATCAACATGTAGCAAATATTTGTGATGAGGTATATTTAGTTTGTTGTGGACAAGGACTAAAAATAAAGGGATAGACGAGGAGCAGTGTTATGATTAAAAATTTGATAATTTTAGCTATAATAGCTATTATGGTATTAGGAGCCATAGGAAAAGAAAAGATTTTCTTTAATAATTTTCTTTTGTTATTCCAATTTATAACTAGAATACCAGTAAATATATCTCTGGCTTGTGAGAAAGAAAACTTTAAAAAAGCTACTTTATATTTTCCCGTAGTAGGAGCTATTCTTGGGGCTATTGAATATTTAATTTTTTATATTACATCTATATGGTTGCCATTACCTATGGTTGCTATAATTACAGTTATAGTTGGAATATTTATTACAGGTGGACTTCACATGGACGGACTAGGAGATACCTGTGATGGATTCTTTTCTTTTAGAAGTAGAGAGCGAATAATTGAGATAATGAAGGATAGTAGAGTAGGTTCTTTTGGAGTATTAGCCATGATTATAGATATAGCAGTTAAGGCTTTAGGAATATATTATATAGGAACAAAATCTATAGGTTATATGATAATAGTAGTACCAATGATAAGTAGATTATTTACTGTATTTATTGCTTTAATAGGAAAGTCAGCTAAGAAAGAAGGTACTGGGAATTTTTACATTGGAAATACTAATGGTGTATATTTTACAGGAGCATTAACTCTTACTTTACTTATTGGAAGTTTATTCTTTAATATTAAATATATTATTATACTTTTACTTGGCGGACTTATAGTTACTATAATATTTAATTTGTTTTGTAATAGCAAAATAGGAGGGCATTCTGGAGATACCTTGGGTGCCAATAATGAAATTGTTGAGCTAGCTTTATTTATACTAATTAGTAGTATAATTTTTTAAGAAAATAATGGTTATCTATATATTTTTAAATCTGGTATTGATATAATTATAATATTGTTTAGAAAATTGTATATAATTAATATTGTAGTTTGCATCTTGAATTTTAAATTTAGGATGCAAACTTAATTTAAATATTATATTACTTAAATATTATATTACTTAAATGTTAGCTCCGTAGAGAGTTTTATATTTTTGAAAATTAGAATATTATATTAGAATTAAATATAATATAAAAATAAATATTAATTATGATTATAATTAATAATAAGCATATAATTATTGTTATTTGGAGGCAAGATTTATGAGTATAAAAATAATAACAGATAGTACTAGTTATATACCAAAGGAGCTCATAGAAAAATATGATATTACTGTAGTTTCTTTAGGTGTTGTTATAAATAATATAGCTAATAAAGAAATAGAAATTGAAAATGATAAGTTTTATAAAACCTTGGAGAAGTTAGATAGTATACCTACTTCATCTCAACCAAGTGTAGATGATTTGTTTAATAGCTTTGACCAGGTTATAGGTGAAGGACATGAAGCATTAGGAGTTTTTATATCCTCAGAAATGAGTGGTACATATGCTACTTGTAATCAACTAATAAAAACAATGATAATGGACAAATATCCTAAGGCTAGGATGGAAGTTATAGATTCAGCATCTAACTGTATGCAAATGGGTTATGCAGTTTTAGAAGCAGCAAAACTGGCTGAGGAAGGTAAATCTATGGAGGAAGTTATAGCTGGAGTAGAGGCTATAAAGAGTAAGAGTAGGTTTTTATTTGTACCAGATACTTTAGAATATTTGAAAAAGGGTGGTCGTATAGGAGGAGCAGCCGCTTTATTTGGAGCACTTCTTCAAATTAGACCTATACTTACTGTAGAAGATGGAAAGACTTCAGTTTTTGATAAAGTTAGAACAAAACAGAAGGCAATACTTAAAATTATAGAAAAATTACAAAAGGATATAAAAAATAGAGGACTTGGACAGGTAATAGTTCATCACATAAACTGTGAAGAAGAAGGAAGGGCTCTAGCTAATAAAATTAAAGAAATATTAGGTATAGATGTAGATATACAATGCATTGGGCCTGTGATAGGATGTCATGTAGGACCTAAAACTGTAGGAGTTGTTTATTATACTGAAAAATAAGATTGATATTTAAACATTAATAAAATTTATTTTATAAGGAGATGTTAAAGTGGATATTAAATCAAGAATTGAAAGTTTAAGAAGTTTAATGAAAGAAAGAAGTATAGACGCTTTTATTATTCCAAGTTCAGATAATCATGGAAGTGAGTATGTAAGTGACTATTTTAGAGTGAGACAATGGATTTCAGGATTTACTGGATCTGCTGGAACAGTTGTTATAACGGAGAAAGAAGCTCATTTATGGGTAGATGGAAGATATTTTCTTCAAGGGGAACAACAAATTCAAGGTACAGAATACATACTAGAACGTATGGGAGAATCAGGTGTTAAAACCTATACACAATGGATCTGTGATAATGTGAAAACAGGAGGTACTGTCAGCTTTAATGGAAAGGTGTTTACAGTTTCTCAGCTTCATGATTTAGAAGAAGCTTTTAAAGAAAAGGGGATTAAAACAAAACCTGAAGAAGATATTTTTGATATTATCTGGAAAGATAGGCCAACTATGCCTAATAATAAAATATTTATTCATGAAGATTCTTATGCAGGAAAAACTGTAGAAGAAAAGTTAACTTTAGTAAAAGAAGAAATGAAAAATATTAATGTAAATAACTTATTATTAGCATCTTTAGATGATATAGCATGGCTTCTAAATTTAAGAGGTGGAGATGTGGAATGTAATCCTGTATTCTTAAGTTATTTCTTAATTAGTGATGACAAGTATATTCTATATGTAGATAAGGAAAAATTAAATGAAAAAATTATAAGTCTATTAAGTAGTAAATTAATATCTATAAAAGATTATAATGACATAGTATCAGATCTTAAGTTAATTAAAGGAAATATAACCTTTGATCCAAGCAAAACTAATGTATGGCTTAAGGAATCTATAAATAAAGAAGTTAACACAATAGAAAAAAGGAATATAACTACGGATTTAAAAGCTAGAAAAAATTCTGTAGAGCTTAAAAATATAGAAAATGCCCATATAAAAGATGGAATAGCTATGGTAAAGTTCATAAAGTGGGTAAAAGAAAATGTAAATAATGAAGAGATAACAGAAATATCAGCGGCTGAAAAACTAAAAAAACTTAGAGCAGAAGGTGAGGATTTTATAGATATAAGCTTTGATACCATTGCGGGATATGGTCCTCATGGAGCTATAATTCACTACAAAGCATCTGAAGAGTCTAGTTTAAAACTACAACCAAAAGGATTGTTCCTAGTAGATTCTGGAGCTCAATATTTAGATGGAACTACGGATATTACAAGAACTATAGCCCTAGGTGAACTTACAGAAGAAGAAAAGGAAGATTATACTTTAGTTTTAAAAGGACATCTAAATCTATCTACAGCAATATTCTTGGAAGGAACTCCGGGATGTAGTCTTGATGTTTTAGCAAGAAGAGCTCTTTGGAGCAAAGGATTAGACTTTAAACATGGAACAGGACATGGAGTTGGTTATTTACTTAATGTACATGAGGGTCCACAGGGGATAAGAAGAGAATTAAATCCAATTGCTTTAGAAGAAGGCATGATAGTATCTAATGAACCTGGAGTTTATAAAGCTGATAAACATGGGGTAAGAATTGAAAACTTAATAGCTGTTCAAGAAAAAGAAAAAAATGATTTTGGAAAATTTATGTGCTTTAAAGATTTAACTTTATGTCCATATGAATTAGATGCAATAAATATACCTTTGCTTAATGAAGATGAAAAATCTTGGTTAAATGATTATCATAAAAAAGTATTAGAAAAGTTAAGTCCCTATTTATTAGAGGATGAGGTTTTATGGTTAAAAAATGCAACCAAAGAGATTTAAAAAAGTAAGAAACCACAATGGATATTTGTGGTTTCTTATTTTTCTTACATATTTATTTTATTATGGTGAAAAATAAAATAAGATTACTTATTTAATAAGTAATTAGATAAAATTAAGTTTTTAAACTTAATTTAGCTACAAAGGAGGAAAAATAATGTCATCAAAGAAAGGTAGTACAGAAAAGTTATCTATCACAGCACTGATATTAATGATTTTTACATCTGTATATGGCTTTAATAATATGCCCAGGTCATACTATTTAATGGGGTATGGTTCAATACCCTTCTTCATTATAGCTGCAATATTATTCTTTATTCCATTTGCATTTATGATGGCTGAATATGGAGCCGCATTTAAAAATGAAACCGGAGGAATATATTCATGGATGGAGAAGTCGGTAAATGCTAAGTATGCATTTATAGGGACATTTATGTGGTATACGTCAACGGTAATATGGATGGTTAATGTATCTTCTGGAATATGGGTAACTTTATCTAATGCAATTTATGGTACAGATACAACTAGTACATGGAGTATATTTGGTTTTGGAGGGCGTCAAACTCTTGCCATACTTGCTGTTCTTTGGATTATATTTGTTACCTTTGTGTCAACTAAGGGAATAGAAAAAATTAAAAAGATTACTTCAGTAGGAGGTACAGCTGTAGCAGCACTTAATATATTGTTAATACTAGGTTCCATAGTTATATTAATAGGAAATGGTGGAGAATTAGCACAACCTATAGTTAATTCTACAACTTTCATATCATCGCCTAACCCAGCTTATCAAAGTTCAATATCAATACTATCATTTATGGTATTTGCTTTATTTGCCTTTGGTGGTATTGAGGTAGTTGGAGGATTGGTTGATCAAACGGATGAACCAGAAAGAAACTTTCCTAAAGGTCTTGCTATATCTGCTATAATCATAGCTGTTGGATATGCAGTAGGATTATTCTGTGTTGGAATATTTACAAATTGGGATGCTATACTTGGAACAAATGGTAAGTATGGAGATATAGTTCACATGGGAAATGTAGGTTATCTTATAATGAATAACTTAGGTTATCAACTTGGAGTAACCTTTGGAGCAACTGAAGCTATTTCAGTACAAATTGGTAACTGGATAGCTAGATTTGTTGGATTATCAATGCTACTTGCTCTTACAGGAGCATTCTTTACATTAACATATGCACCACTTAAGCAATTAATAGCAGGAACTCCTAAGGGGTTATTCCCCGATTCAGTTGCAAAAATGAAAAAAGGTATGCCTGTGAATGCAATGCTTATTCAAGCTATAGTAGTAATAATTATGATTTTATTAGTAGGATTTGGTGGAGAAGCTATGGAAGAATTCTTTAGTATTCTTGTAGCCATGACTAATGTAGCTATGACAATTCCATATATGTTCTTGTCTGGAGCATTTATATCATTTAAAAGAAGAGCGGAAATACAGAAACCTTTCCAAGTTTTCAAAGGTAAAGGATTTATAATACTCGTAACGATTGTAGTAACAGCTACAGTTGGATTTGCTAACTTTTTCTCAATAATCGAGCCTGCTATGAATGGAGATATGGCTAAAACTATATGGAGTATTGCAGGGCCAATATTTTTTTCAATAGTTGCCTTAGTACTTTTTGCTAGATATGAAAAGAACTTAAAGAAAAATAATTAAGAAAAATTTGCAATGAAGAATATGTTCTAAAGATTATAAAGTTCAGATAAATAATATCTGGACTTTATTTTATAAAAACATTTAAATATAAAATTTATTATTATAGAAGTTTTAATATGTCTTTTATTTTGGTGAAAATTTTATAAACATTTATTTATATTTATCAAATTTATTTATAAATTATAAACTTAGCTAGACAATGCTTAGGTATTGAGTAATAATATTAATATCAAGTGAAACTTAGCTTAGAAGGAGTTTTATCTCCATTGAAGTTTAGTTGAACATATACTCAAATAGTCAGTAGCTCTAGTTGATGACATTATTATTCCTTACATGTTAGCTAACCACAGTGTTAAAGCAGCTAGGCTCTATATAAAAAGTTAAATTAAACAAAGAGGTGGAACGGTTGAATAAAATCATAGGAAGCAAAATTAAAGAACTTAGAACTAATAAAAAGATGACATTAAAGGAACTAAGCGAAAAAACATCTTTATCTACTGGGTTTTTATCTCAATTAGAAAGAGGTCTTACCAGTATAGCTACAGATTCTTTACTTAATATAGCAGAAGCTTTAGATGTTGAATTATCTTACTTTTTACTATCAACTAGTAAGAGGAGAGAAAGATTTATACAAAAGAGTTATGAAAGAGATATATATAAAATAGATAATGCCCTTCATATTAATTATGTATTATCAAATAATCCTGAAGATAAAACTATATTGCCTAGATTAATTGAAATATTGCCTACAAATACAGAGGAAAATTTAAATACTTATCAGCATGAAGGTGAAGAATTTATATATGTATTAGAAGGAATTATAACTTTATTCATAAATGATGAAAAGCAGTATCTTTACCCCGGTGATTCAGCACATTTTAAATCTTCTATTAATCATAACTATGCAAACTATACTAATAAAATATGCAAAATTTTAGTTGCAAGTGTTCCTAATCCTGCAGCAACTAGCGAAAAGTAACATCATATAAAATATAGACAAATGTCATGTATGACTAAATAAAATAAGGAGAGTGAATGAATTGTCTTTAAAAAAACAGATGAAATTCCTTCAGCAGTGTGAAAACAATTTAGGTAAATTGAATTTTTATCTAGATATTACAGACAGTAAGATTACCTGTGAACCCTGCTTAATGGTAAAGCATTATTATAACTGGTGTGTTAAAAATATATTTAGAATAGATGTAAATGAAGTAAACCTTACTGAGTTTTTTAAAAAAATTATAGAAAAGTTAGATTATAAAGTAATTGGGAATATGGAGTATGAGGATTTTAGAAATCTTATAGTATCATACTACTCACTAGGAGAAATATATTTTGAGAGAAAAGAATTTGAATTGTCAAAGGATTACTTTTCTAAAGTAATAGAGGTTATGGAGGAATTCTTAAAAAGTGGAAATAAATTTCAAACTGAAGAAATTCAATGTAAAAGTGGAGTAGTATTTTTTGAACTATTAATGTGGGCAAGAAAAAATCTTGGTGATATGGTTGAAGTTGAAGAAGCTTTATACTTATATGAAAGTATAATTGGAGAAGAAGAAATATTATACATACAAAAAAACTATTGCGTATATAGAGCAAGTAAAGAATTAAACATTATAGATAAAGCAAATGAGGCAGCTAGAAATGTAATAAAAATATTATCTTCATTTAAAGGAATAAATATAGATGTTGTAGAGTATTTTACAACAGAAAAATCTTACTCTAATGCCATAGATATCTCAATAGAGGAATATTGTAAGGATAGTATCCCTCATTGGATAAATGCAATGAATACTATATGCACAAAAGCACAATCCCTAGATATAGAATGTGTAGATAAGATTATAAAGTTCTGTAATATATTAATGGAAGAGCTTAAAATTGTAGAATGGAGTACTTTAATTTTAAGTTTATACAAAGGTATCAGACAAGAGGAAGAGCAACTTATTAAAGTATTAAGTTATCTAAGACAAAGTTTTAAAATTATAGATTATAAACACGGAGATTTTATAAATTGTTCTCAAGCAATGTGTGTGTTAAATGAAATTTATGAAGATATAAGAATAAGAAAGTATAAAGAAGTATTTTTAAGAGAGTATGAATTTGACTTTGCGTTTTATTTAATGAATGCTGCGGTTCAAAACAATAATTATGAAAAAGCAATTGAAACTTCAACTAAGTTATCGTCCATAATCAATATATTTAATATAAATAAGGAGCTACTTAATTATATAGAAGAATGTAAAGAAATATCTATAGATGGAACTAAAAGGGAAAACTATAATTTAAGAGAATATCCTTGGCTATACTTATATAATAATGTAAAAGATATATGTACAATCTATGGTATAGAATCTAAATTTGATACTAGTGACTTTATTAGAAGTAGTAGTAAAAAAACAATAATAGGTATTAATGCAATTCAAGATAGAGAGGTAGAAGAAACTTTAAACAATATTGTTGGAGAGAAGATCTTTTTACAAGATAAGGATGTTGTGTTTATTAGCAATGAACAACTTGAGTTAAAATCATATATTAAAGATTATTATAGTTGTGAAGTTATTACAAAGAATAATTTATTAAGAGATCCTAATAAATGTATTATAACTTATGATAAGTCTATTCATGGTAAAATGGCAGATAAAAATATTATTGTAATAGATGGTCATAAAGAGTTAAGGGATATTGATGTAACTTATATTAAACATATATTGGAAGATTGTAACAATTCTATATTGGCTATTCTTATTAATACAAAAAGTAGTGATTATAAGGCTGAAGCATTAAGTTATAATAAAGCTTTATTGGAAAATATGCTAAATTATAAAAGAGAAATTGTATTATTTGACCAAAAAGACTTTTCTGATTCTAGAGAGTTAATAGAAACACTTATAGGACAAACTTCAGAAAATATAATAAGTATGAAATTTAATGACTTTAAGACCAATATAAATAAAACTTTAGATGGAATTAGGGAAGACATAAAATTTAAAAATGGAGTTTATAAGGAAAGAAGATATACCCTTAAGGAATGTGTATCAGAATATATAAACCTAGCAGATGAAGTTAAATCAAACTATAATGAATTTCTTACAAAAATTCAGGGTGATATAGAGTTTTTAGGAAAATATGCTGAAGAAAAGATATCAATAATTATCCCTGATCTTATAGAGAAAAAGTTAGATGCTATAGATGACTTAGAAGAAACTTCAACACTTAAGGATAAGGCTGAAAAGATATTTAGTGAAACTATTGTAAATTGGTGTAATAAAAATATATATGATTTAATGTTAGAGCAATTTGAGGTTTATATAACTAAGTATTCAAAGCTATATGGATACCATCAAGAGACTATAGAAAAGATAAAGGATAATAGAGATACTGTAATATCTGCCTATAGTGATTTTACAAGTAAAATTAAACCTATAGATATAAAACCACTTGAAGAGCTACTGAAGGAATTTTTAGTATTACATGATGAATTCTTAAATAGTATTAATTATGAAGTTACTGTAATACCAAATGAGAAATTCTTAAGTACAGTAGCTGGTGGAATTAAGGTAATGTTTATGAAGTCAGAAGAAAAGGCAGAAAGTACTAGAATAAAAATTAAAAATCAAGTCATAGAAAATAAGGATAATATTGCTGCTATATTAAGCAATAACATAATGGAAAACTTAAGAGGACTTTCAGACAAGTTGAAGGAAGAAATAAAAGATATATTTGAAGGAACTCTAAATGATATTACAATAGATAAAAATATAGTTGAGCAAGCAGAGATGGATATGACAAAATCTCATGAAGAGATTACTAAAAAGAATGAGGAATTAGAAGTTCTTATGAAATTTGTAGATGTAGAGGTATTAAAATATATCAAACAACTTGATCATAATATGGTATATAATAATAGTAAATGCTATAAATTAGTTTAAAATAAATGGCTATGGGACTACCATAGCCATTTATTATTCTTTTATTTCATAATTATTATTTGTAAGGGTAAATGCTTTTTTAAAGCCATTAGTTAGGTATAGTTCATGGTTCTTAGTTATAAAAATTGCCTCAACATCATCTAATGAGTTAATAAGTTTTAAACCTTCATCTACCCCAAGGGCAAATAAAGTAGTTGATAGAGAATCACCATCTATAGAGTTATTAGATAATATAGACACACCTAAGATGTTGTTGTCATATGGATAACCTGTATCTGGACTTAGAATATGGTGATAGTTTTTACCATCTTGCTCAAAGTATCTTTCATACACTCCAGAGGTTACAATAGATTTATTACTAACACTTACAAATCCAATAGTATCACTACCGGATTTTTCAGGGTTTTGAACTCCTACCTTCCAAGGGGTACCATCTATCTTGTCACCGAGTACATAAATATTGCCACCTAAATCAATAATTGCACTGGATACTTCAGCATTTTTTAGGATTTTAACTATTTCATCAGCAGCATACCCCTTTGCAATTGCACCTAAGTCTATAATCATATTGGAATCTTTTAAAAATATACTTTTTTTTGATTCATCTATTTGAATTTTATTATAATCAATTAAAGCCTTTTTTTCATTAATTTCTTTTTCTGAGGGAAGCTTAGCATTATCTGTACCAATTCCCCATAACTTTACCAAAGGTCCAATAGTGATATCTAGTGAACCACCGGACAGTTTAGAATATTCTAGTCCTTTTTTTATCACATTAAAAGTATCATTACTAACCTCAACAGGTTCTATTCCTGCCATACTATTTACTTCATCCAATTCGGTATTAGACTTACTTATACTTAATATATTTTCTAGTTCTCTTAAACGAGCAAAAGATTCATCTATTATAGTTGTATCACTTTTATCATATATGGTTATGGTACACACTGTACCAATGACTAGCTCTGTTTTACTAATTGGCTTAATAGGTAATCTTTGATTTGCACATCCTGCAACAATAATAATAGTTATAAATAGAACTAAAATGCAAGAAAGTTTTTTAAAAAGTTTCATAGGGACCTCCTTAGTTATATGCATAGTAATATAAAGTTTTAATATTTAAATAAAAAAATTTATATATTGTTAAAACATTATTAAAGTGAATTATATCTTTATATTAATAATAACATTATAATTTATTAGGTGAAACTTTTAAATATAAAATACATAGAATTTTTTAAACTAGTAATAACTATATAAATATGGAGAAATAAATATAAGACTTCAGGATATCCTAAAGTCTTATTACTATACTATTTATGAAAATACTATTTTTTAGCTTTAACTACTGCAGTTTCAGTTTTACCATCATTTGCATATTGGATAGCTGCATCAGCTAAAAGTTTAAAATCATCTCCAGAAGTAGTTGCTCCAGTTATTGCATCAACTGTTGCAGGGTCTTGTTTCTCTACAAGAGCTTCTGCATATTGAGTTGAGAACTCAACAGGGCCAATTCCAGATACTTTTGTCATTTTTTCTTGATATTCGGTATCTTTACTCTTTAGATCTCCAGATTCATTTACATAGTCGAATTTAGCATCAGTGATTTTTCCATCAGCAACTGTAATTTCAACTTGTCCTTTCCAACCGTGATCATCAAAAGTGTCAAATTCAGATTTATAGCTTCCATCTTTCATTCCTTTTGAACCACAACCAACTAACATTCCAGCAGTTAAAACTACTGATGATAATAAAGCTAGAACTTTTTTATTCATTAATGTTACCTCCTAAAAATATTTCTGGTTTAAAAAACATACTATTTTTATGATTTAATTATAAACTAAACTAAAATAATAGTAAATATATTTCCAGGAAATTTGTTAAAAAATTATTTACAATTTATAATTAAAGTTAACATTAATAACATAAAAATACATTGATGTATGTATATTGTTTTTTTTAGGTTAAACTATAATAGTGCACTTTCACT
>NZ_DGRF01000062.1:0-53902 GCF_002390995.1 Clostridium sp. UBA4395 | reverse complement strand
TATAACTTAACAGAACGAAAAATAAAATTGGGGGAGGTTGAAATGATAAAAGAGGTATTTCTATTATATATTGATAGGTGGCAATTTTTCTTAAAGCTAACAATGGAACACTTAAAAATTTCAGGAATATCTATATTAATAGCTTCAATAATAGGGTTAATATTAGGAATTTTTATTAGTGAGTATAAAAAGACATCTCCATTTATTCTTGGTATAACAAATTTTGTTTACACAATTCCATCTATATCGCTTCTAGGTTTTTTAATTCCTTTTTCAGGTATTGGAAATACTACAGCAGTAATAACCCTTACCATTTATGCACTTTTACCAATGGTTAGAAATACATATACAGGTATAGAAAATATAGATCCTTCCATAATTGAGTCTGCAAAAGGAATGGGTAGTACACCTTTTGAAATATTATGTAAAGTTAAATTTCCTCTTGCTACTACAGTGATATTATCGGGACTTAGAAATATGGTAGTTATGACAATTGCTCTTGGTGGTATTGCTTCATTTATTGGGGCAGGTGGGCTTGGAGTGGCAATTTATAGAGGTATAACTACAAATAATAAAACCATGACTATTGCAGGAAGTTTATTAATAGCTTTACTAGCATTGATATTTGATTTTATTATTGGAAGTATTGATAAAATTATTAAAAGGAAATGGAGGTTATTATAATTCATGAAAAATTTAAAGAAATATTGTAAAAAGTTTTCTCTATTATTGTTATTTATTTTCGTAGTTTCTATGGTAGGATGTTCAAGTAAAAGCAAAACCATTAAGATAGCAACAAAACCAATGACTGAACAATTTATCTTAGGTGAGATGCTAGCATTACTTATCGAAGATAATACTGATTTGGAGGCTGAAATTACTAAAGGAGTAGGCGGTGGCACAAGTAATATTCACCCTGCCATTGTAAAGGGTGATTTTGATCTTTACCCAGAATATACTGGAACTGGTTGGAGCTTTGTACTAAAAGAAGAGGGAATTCCGGATGATGAAACCTTATATAAGGAGCTTACAGAAAAATATGAAAGTCAGTACAACCTAAAGTGGGTTGGATTGTATGGATTTAATAATACTTTTGGGCTAGTAATAAGAAAAGATATTGCAGAAAAGTATAATATTAAGACTTACTCTGATCTTGTAGCATATTCGCCAGAGCTTATATTTGGAGCTGAATATGACTTTTATGAAAGAGAAGATGGATATGATGCATTATGTTCTACTTATGGATTAAAGTTTAAAAAGGCGTTAGATATGGATATTGGTCTTAAATATGAAGCTATAAATTCTAAGGAAATTGATGTAATGAATATATTCACAACAGATGGCCAACTTGCCAGTTCAGATATAGTAGTACTTAAAGATGATAAAAATTTCTATCAAACTTATTATTGCGGAACTGTTATACGTGAAGAGGTCCTTGAGAAATACCCAGAATTGAAAGTAGTTCTGACTAAAATGGAAAATATACTAACTGATAAAGAAATGGCAGAATTAAATCATAAAGTAGAGGGAAAAGGCCTTGATGAAAGAGAAGTGGCAAAAGAATTCCTAATAAATAAAGGATTATTAAAGTAATTATAGCAGAGGGAGAAATGTATGGAAAAACAAGATGTTATACATTTTGAAAGTGTGGCCAAGGCATATGGTAATAACTTGATATTAAACGATTTTAATTTAAAGATAAATAAAGGAGAATTTTTAACGATAATAGGTAGTTCAGGTTGTGGTAAAACTACAGTATTAAAACTGATAAATGGTTTACTTACACCAGAGGATGGAAAGATCCATGTAAATGGACAGGATATATCGAGGGTGAATCAAATTGAACTTAGACGAAGAGTTGGGTATGTTATCCAAGGAGTTGGATTATTTCCACATATGAACATAAGGAAAAATATCTCTTATGTACCTAATCTAATAAAGAAAGATGATAAAAGAAAGATAGAGTCCAAAGTTGAGGAGCTAATAAAAGTTGTTGGATTAAGTGAAGATACGTTAGAACGTTATCCAAGTGAACTTTCAGGGGGACAGCGCCAAAGAGTTGGTCTTGCAAGAGCTCTAGCTGCGTCACCAGAGATATTACTTATGGATGAACCCTTTGGTGCAGTTGATGAAATAACTAGAAAGTTATTGCAGGAAGAAATCTTACGTATTTATAAAGAGTTTAATGTAACCATTGTATTTATTACTCATGATATAAAAGAAGCTTTAAAACTTGGAACTAGAGTGCTTGTTATGGATAAAGGGAAAATAATACAAATTGGACCGCCAGCTGAAATAATAGAAAATCCTAAAACTGATTTCGTGAAAAAATTAATAGGTAAAGGATAGATTATTTAATATCAACTTAAAAATAAACATACAATATGTAAAAAATTGTAACCATAAAATTTGTATGGTAGCAATTTTTTTTGCATTTTAAATTTGTTTATTTATCACCAATATTCTCTTACAGCATATGATGTATTGAAAGTATTAAATAGATTAACATTATTATATTTTTTCAAAAAGGAGGAGAATCTATGTCCATTAACTTTAAGAAATTTATACCACGACCAGGCCTTGTAAATAAGCAAGGACGTTTACCTGATCCTTCAGAATTAGTTTGTATTGAAGTTCCTAAAATTTTTGACCAATGTTTAATTAAAAGATGCCTTGTATATGGGGAAGGTGCTGACACCAATACAACAGATTGTGAATTAAGAAGCGACCCACTTATTGATCCCAAGAGATACATTGGAAGTAGAGATTTCGATGTGACACTGATTTCTGTAGATAAGATTCCAGTTAAAGGGAAATGTGGCTTCAAAAGAATAGTTCTTAATTATATGATTTCTTTCTATGCTGATTACATTGATTGTAATGGTATTACCAAAAGTGAACTATATGAAATTAATAGAACTGATGTAATTGGGAAGTTCTACTGCCCTGATTCAATAGCTCAAATTTCAGCTAGTTTTGTTCCAGTTCAACAAGCTGAAGATTTAGATTCCAATATTATTAAACTTGAGATGGTTGCTGAAGCTCTAGACGGTGAATTACTACAGGATCTAAATGGAGATGATGTTTTAGATATTACTTTAGGTTACTACATTATTGTAAAATGTGAACTTATTGTACAATTACTTATACCTGCTTATGACTACTGTCCAGTTCCTAAAGAGTTATGCGAAGAAGAGCCAGAAGAAGACCCATGTGAGAGATTTGACAGAGCTCCAGTTCCTAAGTTCTATCCAGATCAAAACTTAGATCCATTATTCCCAGACTGTGATGATAATGATGGAGATTGTGATTAGTAAAATTATAGACTCTATTATAAGGAAAAATACTTAAGGTTTTTACAAGTAAATGAGTGATGTAACTTACAAAAATCAGTAGCTATAAAGGTGATTATATTTTTATCCATATTGACATATTTTTAATAAAAGCTTATCTATCATCACCTTTTTTATAAAAACTCTATATTACAATAAAAACACTTAAAATAAAATGATACCTAAGTTGACCATATAATTGATTTAATTAAAATATATTTAAGTAAAAGGAGGATTCTATATATGAATTCAATGTCAAAAAAATGTTATGATCCTTGTAAACCTGACCCTTGCAAAAAGGACCCTTGTAAGCATGAGCCTTGTAAAAAGGAATTTAAAAAGGAAAAAAACTGTGCAACTATTATAAAATGTGGTACTCCTAGTGCAACTACAATTCCAGTAGCGACTATAGCAGGTACAACTTTTACTGTTAGCTCTGTTACTTTAGATAATTCTTGCTTATGTAATCCAATAACAAAACTAGAATTTGCAAGTAATCTTGTTGCTCCAGTTGCTTTTACAGGAACTCTAAACTTCCAAGTGTTTAAACTTTGTAAAGGTCAAGTTACACCTGTTCCTGTAGGACCTTCATGGACATTTGATTTAGTAGCATTACTTTCATCTAGAACATTCTCATTCTTTGTTTGTGATTGTGATTCTTGTTTTGATGATTGCTGTACCTATACTGTAGTAGCAACTGTTACTAGTGCAGTTACTGTGGGTACTCTTAATATTAATAACGCAACACTTGGAGCAATATCAACATGTGGCAGAAATAACTGTTGTTAAAGAATAGTTATATATCCAAGAGCTTAGATAGTTTTCATATAAATAAATAAATTACTAATATTAATGTTAACAAAGTCTCGGAGTGTGAAATTTCCATTC
The DNA here is from genome assembly GCF_002390995.1 of Clostridium sp. UBA4395. Taxonomy (NCBI): domain Bacteria; kingdom Bacillati; phylum Bacillota; class Clostridia; order Eubacteriales; family Clostridiaceae; genus Clostridium; species Clostridium sp. UBA4395. Next base: position 49,682 of record NZ_DGRF01000062.1, on the reverse strand, counting down.
CGAGATTTTTCTTATGTATCTATAATTTATAGATTATTATTCTAAAATAATTATCTTTTATATTTTTATGAGCAATCACGAAACTTCAATATTTTGAATATAATGTATAATGAGCAATAGTTTTATGACTTTAGACTTAATGATAGATATTTCTTATTTTAATGATAAGTCATATATTTATTTGTGTTGTGCCTATAAAAGGAGGATTATATGATTTATTTAGATAATGCAGCTACATCCTTTCCAAAACCATCAGAAGTTTATGACCAAGTATTAAATTGCATGAAAAATTATTGTGCTAATCCAGGGAGAGGCTCCCATGATATGTCTGTGAAATCAGCTTTGAAAATCATGGAAACAAGAGAGGAAATATGTGAATTATTTAATATACCAAGTCCTTTGAATTTGATTTTTACTAGTAATGCTACAGAAGCCTTAAATATATCAATAAAAGGAGCTTTAAAAAGAGGAGACCATGTTATTAGTACAGTAATTGAACACAATTCTGTTTTAAGACCACTTCATTCATTGTTTGAAGATGGAGTTCAAGTTACTTTGGTAGGTGTAGATAAATCAGGTTATATTAATTTTAATGACATCAAAAAAGAGATTAAGAAAAACACTAAAATGATTATTATCAATCACACTTCTAATGTATTAGGTAGTATTCAGGATATTAAAAGCATTGGAAGGATTTCAAAGGATAATGGGATTATATTTATGGTAGATGCATCTCAAAGTGCTGGAGTAATTCCAATTGATGTGGAAAATGATCATATTGATCTATTAGCTTTTCCAGGGCATAAAGGGTTATTTGGACCTCAAGGAACAGGGGGATTATTTATAAGAGATGGTATTAAGCTAAGGAACTTTAAGGAGGGTGGAACAGGAAGTAACTCACACTTTATGATCCAACCAGACTTTGTTCCAGATCAGTTTGAAAGTGGAACACTAAATACACCAGGAATTGCAGGTTTATGTGAAGGTGTAAAATTTATTAAGAAAACTGGATTAGATAATATACGAAAGTATGAAGAAGAATTATTATGGTATTTGCTAGAACAGATAAAAAAACTTTCTTACGTAAAAATTTATGGAAGTGATTCTAAAAAACAGAGAAGTGCAGTAATTTCATTAAATGTAGATGGAATTGATGCTTCAGTTGTTGGTGAACAACTAAATGAAAGAGGAATTGCTGTACGGACAGGCTACCACTGTGCACCTTTAATACATGATGTAATCGGTACGGAGTATGCTGGTACGGTAAGGGTGAGTCCAGGTTATTTTAATACTTTCGAGGATATAGAAAAATTAGTGGAAGCAATTATAATGATTTATAGATTAAAATAATGTGAAATGGAGGATACAGTACATATATAATTATATATGTAATAAAAAACATTAGGATGTGAAAGTTATGAATGCTTGTAATAATTCAAACTCTCTTTATCAAATAGACAATCCTAGTGATTGTGAAAGATATAAAATGCTTGAATATATACTAAAGATGCAGAATAGATTAGATGATCTAGATAATATAATTGATTTAATGAGTCCCCCTAAAGATATAACAAATATTTGTCCACCAGGGTATGCTAAAAATATTAAAGTAGCAGTAATTGGTGGGGGAGAGGCAGGGCTATCTGCAGCCTTTGAACTTAGGAAGATAGGATGTAATATTACTTTATTTGAAGCAAGTGAGAGAATAGGTGGTAGGGTATATACCTACTATTTTGACAGAAGTAAAAGATACTATGGTGAATTAGGACCAATGAGTATACCAGTATCCCATGAGACAACTTGGCATTATATAAATCTTTTTAAGCTTAACACAAGCCCCTTTGTAAATAATAATACTAATACTCTGCTTTATGTAAGAGGCAAAAGAGCTGTGAATAATCCTAAAGGGAAATATATATCAAGGAATATATTTCATGAATTTCTTTTGACAGACAGCGACAGAAACAAAGTTCGTTCACAACTTAATAGAAAATTTTATCAAAAATATTTAGATGCTCTTACATCTGAAGAAAGAAAGGAGTTAGTTGAAACTAAACCTGAATACTTAAAAAGTATAGAGGACATAGACAAACTAAGTTATAGAAGAGCATATGAAAATGAAGAGTTTAGTGAAGATGCAATATCAATGTTAGGTTATCTGGAAGGTAGTCATCAGTTTTTTAGATTAAGTCTTACAGAAATTTTACAACAATATTATACTGTTGATTCTGAGTTCACTTATGGTATTAATAATGGTATGATTAACTTACCTTTTTCATTATACAAAGCAATTTGTGGAAACTTAGAAGAAGTGTACAAAGGTATTGACAAAGATAAATTAGGTTGTGTAGATATAAAAATGGGTTCTCCAATTGATGGCATATATAGTTCATCTTCAAATAATAAAATCATTCTTAAATATAAAGAATGTGGAACAAGCAAGGAGAATCTAGAAGAATATGATTATGTTATATGTGCTATTCCATTCACAAGCCTGAGAAGAGTTGAGATTAATCCTCTTTTCACAGTGACAAAGATGCAGGCAATAAATGAAATGAATTATGAAACAGCGCAAAAGATATATTTATATATTAAGAAAAGATTTTGGGAAATGGGAAATACGTCAAAAAGAATAGTAGGAGGACGATCTTTCACTGATCTACCACTAACTTCAGTTTACTATCCATCAGATCACGCAAAACCTGTACCTAATAAATATGGGAATTGGACTTTAAAGAATGATGTAAAGACTGAAGAGCCAGGGGTATTGCTTGCTAGTTATAGTTGGGGTCAAGAAGCTGTTAGGTTAGGCAATGAAAACCCTGAGTTGCAAGTTAATGACGTTATAAAATACCTTGAAAAAATGCATGAACTTCCTCCTCATTATATTGATGAAAATTTTATTGATTATAAGTCATTAATCTGGTCTGATGTACAGTATATATGGGGAGCAGCGGCACTATCAAAACCAGAGGATAAAACACTGTTTTCATATGCTGTAACTGTTCCAGAAATGGGAAATAGAGTATTCTTTGCAGGAGAGCATATATCACAAAAACATGCATCGCAACAAGGCGCTTTACAGAGTGGAATGATTTCAGCAAATGAAGTAGCAAAGCAAATAGTATCTAATAAAAAATAGGCATAGGGTTAAAGTATAATTGAATTTTAGTATAAATGTAATGACCTACATCAGCTAGATGTAGGTCATTTTCTTTCTATATAGTATATATTTATAATGAATATATACTATATAGAAAGAAAAATATATAAAATGAAAGCTCATCTTTATTATTGAAATAGAGCAACATTATTATAGATTAATCGTAATTTTATATTTAAAAAACAGAGAGTTGAAGTTAATGAGAGTTTAATGAAAATATATAGATATTATACTGAATTATGCTTAGATGTTTTAGTAAATAACTGTATTGAGTACCAATTCAAATACAGTTAGAGTTAAACTAGGAGGTGCACCCGTACTAAATCCTACTGGATATAGAGTGTCTACTGTATCATCTACAGCTCCCCAAGGAAGTGCAACATCAAAAATATTATTGAATAATTTAATTTGTTCATCTCTTGGAATATTTGTTCCTCCGAATCTATAGTCAAGAAATACAGCTAGACGATTAGCGTTTAAATTAACAATTTTATTATTTTCGATATGAATAAAATCAACCTGTGCAAAATCTATTGGAAGAAAAATAATTGAACTACCAGATAAAGCTTTGGATATATGAGTTATTGTATTTTCATCGATTAAGATTGATGCATTTTGAAATTCAGTATTAAATAGTGTAAATTGAGTAAAAGAATTTGAAATATTATTTCTAATAATAATTGAACCACTTGACAATGGGATACCTTCAAATGTCATTGTAGCTAAGCTGTCAGTTGATCCATTAAAAGTGTTTCCAGCAATAAGTGTTCTACCTTGTACAGATTCAATATGCAAGGAATTTCGATTACCAGTATGAATAAATGTTGTAGATAAAATAGAGAGGTTGTCTGCTTTAATAAAGGCGTTGCGGCGACCGCCTTCCATAATACAACTACTTATAGTGATGTTTCTATAAATATCATCCGGAAAAGCTTTAAAAGGAATATTAAATAGCGAGTTAGAATTTCCAGAAATTGGTGTAGGTGCTACGAAATGAAGTCCTTCAAGGGTAACATTATCTGATTGAATAGATAAATGAGAAGTATCACCAAGATCTGCAAATGTAATTATTGTTGTATCAGCAGAAAATCCTTTAAGTGTTAATGATTTATTAATTATTAACTGTGCGATAAGATTATAATTACCAGGAAATATTAATATGGTGTCGCCGGGTGAAGCAGCTGCTATGGAGGTGGGTAAATCTGTATAAAACAATAGTTGGGTTATATTATAAATTCTATTTGTTGTCAATGTTATATTATCTCCAAAAGAAAGATAAGTGATGTCTTGAGATATAGCAAAAGTAATCTGTGCTCCTGGTAATGTTGATTGTAATTTTACGGCTGTTGTGCGGATAAAAGGAGATTCTAAACTTATATTATATAGTCCGGGAGACATATTAATAGTGTTAATGGTAGAATCGTTTAATGCTTCCAAAAATTCAACGGTATTTGTAACATTAGATGATGTTCTTAGATTTAATTTTTGAATATACACAGCCGCAGTTACACTTTCATTTGTTATATCGGGTATAGTTTGGAGGGTAACAGGTGTGTCGGACAACATGTTTACAATAGTAATTATAGAAGGTGAATTGATACTAATGATTGCATATCCAGTATTTTGTTGATTTGTATCACCTGATTTAAATATAGTATTAGTAACAAGAACTCCATTAATAAAAATACCAAATACATTCGGCTCAGCTCCAGATATACTGAACATTACTTCGTAGTCACCAGCAATTTCTAGGAAAATTTCAGATTCTCCTACAATATGACCAATGTGTCCCAATATCCAACCATTTGAGTTATATTTTATAGCTTCTTGGGATGGTATCAGTTGATTTCCTGTATTATATATATAGGCATATTCGCTTATATTTGCATCTACAGGTTGGGGTATTACAGTATATTCAATATTTAGAAATGGTCTTTGAATTGGTGCTGACCATTCACTAGATAGATATCCAATAGTAGAGAGAATTATATTTTCTATTCCAACTAAAGTAATACCATTGTTGGGTAGTATATTTTCAAACCAATCAATTACTATATTTGTTATATCAATACTAATAAAAGTATTAACATCTGCATCTGTTATATCTATAGAATAGGGAGTTGGATCTATGGATGGCGCATTATTCCAAGTAACAGTATTCTGTAAAAAATCATTTGAATTAGTAAATACGCTAACAGTTTGAGGAGATAATGTTCCATCTGAAGAATCCTTTCTATATACAAATAAATTTAAAGAAGCATTTAAAATAGTATTTCCGTCAGGTATAACTCCAGATAAATTAAACTTTAATAAACTTCTAAATACATCTGCAGGTTGAACAAACACGCCTGTAAATAAAAGACTTGACGTACCAAAATTATTGTTTGGCTTTAGCATAGAGATATAAGTGTCATGTACAGGTGAAAGTTGTAAAGAGGGCATAACGTCATCTCCTTATTATTTTAGATTTATTTTCTTTTCCCCTGTTGTTTTAAATTATAACAAATTTACTTTACATAATATATTAGAGTATAAAAAGTTGTACTTAGAGCAATAACTATAAATTATATTTTTTATAAAGAATAAAAAGCTAGTTAAAGAAAACTCAAGGTTAGTAACCTCGAGTTTAATTAACTTAAAAAGTATATATTTATAAATTTTCATTTTAAAATCTATAAAGTTAAGGACGATAATTGATTGCCCTTAACTTTAAATTAGCTAAACTAAATTATTTTCGGATACTCATAATTTTTAGCAACAGTTACATCTACCACATGTTGATATTGCTCCAAGTGTTGCATTGTTTATATTAAGAGTACCAACAGTAACTGCGCTAGTAACAGTTGCAACTACAGTATAGGTACAGCAATCATCAAAGCAAGAATCACAATCACAAACAAAGAATGAGAATGTTTCTGATGAAAGTAATGCTACTAAATTGAATGTCCATGCAGGTCCTACAGGAACAGGTGTAAATTGACCTCTACAAAGTTTAAATACTTGGAAGTTTATAGTTCCTGTGAATGCAACTGGTGCAACAAGATTACTTGCAAATTCTAACTTTGTTATTGGGTTACATAAGCCACAAGTGTCTAGAGTAAGAGAACTTACAGTGAAAGTTGTACCAGCTATAGTAGCTGCAGGTACTGTAGTAGAACTAGGAGTACCACATTTTATAATAGTTGGACAGTGTTTGTCCTCTTTAGATTCTTTTTTGCAAGGATCATAATAACCTTTTGACATTGAATTCATAAATAGAATCCTCCCTTTAATTACATAAATTTTAAAAATGTTAATTGTGTTAATAATTAGAATATTAAATTATTTTGTTGAGTGTTTTTATTATAGTATATGAGTTTTATGGAAGAAAGGTGATGAGAGATAGGCATTTATTATAAAATAATATACTTAAGAATAGTATCACCTTTCATGATTACTAATTTTAACGAAGTTAAATTATTCATATAACTACATAAACCTTAATTATTTTTCAGTTATAGTACTTTTAATCATTATCATCACAGTCTGGGAATAATGGATCTAAGTTTTGATCTGGATAGAACTTAGGAATTGGGGCTCTATCAAATCTTTCACATGGATCTTCTTCAGGCTCTTCTTCACATGGTTCTTTTGGAACTGGACAGTAATCATAAGCAGGGATGAGTAGTTGTACAATAAGCTCACATTTTACAACAATGTAGTAACCTAAAGTAATATCTAAAACATCATCGCCGTTTGGATCTTGTAATAACTCGCCATCTAGAGCTTCAGCAACCATTTCAAGCTTTATAATGTTAGAATCTAAATCTTCAGCTTGTTGAACAGGTACAAAACTAGCTGAAATTTGAGCTATGGAATCAGGACAGTAGAACTTTCCAATTATATCTGTCCTATTAATTTCATATAATTCACTTTTGTTTACACCATTACAATCAATATAGTCAGCACAGAAAGAAATCACATAATTTAGGACTATTTTCTTGAATCCTGGTTTTCCTTTAATAGGAATTTTATCTACGGAAAGTAGTTCTACATTGAAGTCTCTACTACCAATATATCTCTTAGGCTCAATAAGTGGGTCACTTCTCAATTGATTATCTGTTGTATTTGTGTCTGGGCCTTCACCGTATACAAGACATCTTTTAATTAAGCATTGATCAAAAATTTTAGGAACTTCAATGCAAACTAATTCTGAAGGATCAGGTAAACGCCCTTGTTTATTTACAAGACCAGGACGTGGCACAAATTTCTTGAAGTTAATGGACATAAATTCTCCTCCTCTTGAAAAATTATGATAAATATAAATTTATTTAATACTTACAATACATCATATGTAAGAATATTAAAGTGGTGATATTAAAAAGGCAAGTTAATAAATTTTTTGTTCTATAGAAGTGCATAATAAATTTTTATTTAAATATAATTTTATAAAGGGGGGAGTGAGTATGAATGGTGTATATCCTTGGATATATGGGGACTGTAGAGATAACATATGGAAGTTTTCACTAAACGATAATAAAGAATTATGCTATAGAATTATGTACAGTGAAGGAAAATGGACTAAAGAAACTCTAATTGATGTAGAAGTGCTAGGGTTTGATGTTTATATTAGTGGAGATGAGATAATACATGTGGTATACAGCAATACTAAAGGTGAGCTGAGATATTGCACTATGAAAGATAAACGATGGTTGGGAAAGGTACTTTACCAAGTGGAAAGTAATGAGTTTGAAATACAAAATTTAAAAGTTGAAATTGTAGAAGAGGAGATGCATATCTTTTATTTACTTGTAGGTAATGATGGTAGTGACCATGGCGTATTAATGCATTGTATATGGAACGGAAAAGAAACTAAAACTACTACAATACAAGACATTATATTGATACCAAATTTAAAAGAATACTATTCAATACATGTAAATAAAAAAAGAAATATTTATGCATTTTTTATTACAGATGAAGGTGATGAAGTTTCTTTAAACTATTGTAACTTTGAAAGTAATAGGTGGTCGTCTGTGAGAAGGCTTTATGGTATCCAAGGAGAGGATATAGGTTTTGAAGTTCTAATGGTTCAGCAAGAGATTCATATACTAAATAAATCTAGAGAAGACTCTATATATTTTCTTGATCATGTTTCTATAGATATTATTGGAAGTTTAAAAGAATTTAGAGTTCATGAAAGTAGAAAGGAACTAAATGAACCTATATTATTTACTGAAAGTAATAAATTATATTCTTGTTGGCTAGAACAAGGTAAGATTTTCTATTCAGCTTTTGATGGCGAAAAATGGGACGGTCAAGTCTATTTTGATAGAGGGAATGAACTTACAGTAGAAAGATATAATTGTTTTATTTATATAGATAAAGATAGTGATAGAAAAGTAAGAAAAATTTACGGAACTAGGGGATTAGATCTGTATTTGTTTGATCCTAGTGAATTTATAGTAAATATAAAAGATTCATTAGAATCTAAAGGAGGTAAAGCTAAAAAAATAGTATCGCAGGAAGGAGAATCAAGTGAAAGTTTAAAATTTGAATTATCTCGCGTAAATTTAGAAAAGAAAAATTTAGAAAAAAAAATTACTGCTTTAAATCTGCAATTACAAAAAAATCAAAGATTTATAGAAGAATATGAAGACCAAATTTCTAGAGTATTAGAACAAAAGCGTAAATCTGATGAGAATTGTAATATATTTTTAGAATTACAAAAAAACATTCAAAAAGAGCTAGAAGATACAAAAAAAAGATTTTTGGAAGAGGAAGTTCTTACAAGAAATATTCAAAAGGAGTTGGAATATACAAGAGAAAAATTGATAGAAGAAAAAAAGATTAAAATAGCTGTTGAAAGTAAATTGAAAGAATGCCAAGAAGAAAATGTAATAATTAAACAGCAAAGTGAGATGATAAATGAAGAAAGAATGAGGTTGAGTGAAGAACTTGAATTAGAAAAGAATCAATCTATTATGGAACGATTACTAAGACGAAGACCAGGTGGAGTATAAAGTCACTTCTAAAGTTATAAAGCATACAATAAAGTAAGGACATGTATAAATTAGGTAAACACAAAATAGAGGTGAATAATATGAAAATAGAAGATTACGATTATATCATGATCTTTACTTCTCATCACAGAGCGTTATATATTTATGAGCGCTTAATTAAAAAAAATATTGTAGTAAAACTTGTTACTGCTCCTAATAAGATTAATATTAGCTGTACTCAGGCAGTGAAATTTAAAGAAATAGATATGGAAGTCATACAGAAGGAATTACAGAAAAATAATATTTATCCAACTAGCACCTATAAAATTGTTAAAGACGGAAAAAGCGAAATTTATGAATTAGTAGAATAAAATTTGCTTAGTCAATTTTTAAAGGATTATATTGCATAATAAGCAGGTGTAAAGCATATTTTTAGAATAAGAGTGAACTCGGAAACTAATGTTAAATGGAAGCAAAGGAGTTTTTATATAGTTTTAGTGCCGATCACTCTTTGAACTAATATTTAAATAATATGTATTTAAAATTACTTTTAGTAGGTTAAGAAGTAGCAAATTTGATATTAATATAAAGGATATAAGAGAGTTATATGAAGGTTTGCTAGTTACATCAATATATTTTGTTAGTAAAGGAGGGGTGAAGAGGAGTCTATGTTTAATAAAAGAGAGAAAAATATCTATTATGTATCACATTTAGGAACAGAAACTGTATCCATAATTGACGGAGATAATTATAGTATTATAAAAGAGATTGAAATTGGTCCAAGGCCTCTAAATATTATTGTTGATGAAAAAAATAATATATATATAGCTAGTGATAGAAATAATAAAGTTACACTTGTTGAGGATTTATATGATTCTAGTAAAATATGGGAAATTGCTAATAACGGTAATATTAAAGTTGATTCAATAGCTCAGAAAATCTATGCTAGTGATACTGAAGAAGTGTGTATTTATAGTCTAAGAACTGGTGAAAAGATTGGGTGTATAAAAGGATTTATTGCTGCGGAAAGTTTAGAACTTGACAAAGAGAAGAAAAAATTATTTGTATTAGACATTTTTCAGAATGAAATAAAAGTTTATGATACATCAAACTTCCAATTAGTAAAAGTATATAAAGATGTTGGGACTGCACCTATATATATGATCATTGGAGAAGATGAAAATTATATCTATATTTCAAATAAAGGAATTAGTAAAGGAAATTGTAAGGGGAATGTTTCTGTATTGAATCTTGAAAATGGAGATGTTTCATATATTGACTTTCCAAAAGGATCGTCTATCTCATATTTAGTACAGGCAGGACTCCTTTTATATGTAGCAAATAATGGGTTACATAGAATTGAAGTTGTAGATATATTAAAAAAAGAATGTATAGCAACAGTAAAAACTACTCTTCCAGAGTTACAAAGAATTAGATTATCTCCTGACAAAAAAACTCTATTTGTAACTAGTAAAAGTAATGATGGAAAAGGTGTATTTGAAAGGATTAACATCTCTGATAATTCTATTTTAGATAGTTTTACTTTTACACATAATAACAGTATTCCTTACGATATAGGTATTGTTACTCAGAATAAATTTGAAGTAGAGGAAAAGTCTTTTGCTTTCACAGGTTTGGAGGATAAAGGAAAGCAAGATAGTACTACTGCAATACTGGCCAAGAAAGTTTTATCTACGTATCAAGAAAAAATAATATTTTCACAGGTTACAATTGAAACATCTTCAAAGGATGACACAGTTATAACTGTAGAGGATATTATATTTAAAAAATGTGAAGTTATGAATGAAACGAAAAATAGAAAGATTATAGATAATGAAAAAAAATACTCAATTTTTCAATATGATTTTTATATTCCTTACTATATAGAATGTATGGATGAGATGGATCAAAAATATATATTTGAAGGAAAACTTAAGGGAACGCAGAAAGCTACTTTATATATACCTTCGGACGCAGAACAAAAGGGAATGGAATTTGTAATTAACTCTTTTGCTAAATTAATAAGCACTCCAGTATTCATAAACAAAAGTTTGAAGTTTGATGTTAGTGTCTTAATTTCAACAAATGTAATTGTAGAGGAAATAGTATTTATTCCATTTTACAAAGACTGTGAAAGTTTTGGAGGAGGGGGGAAAAATGACTAATGAAAATTATGATTGTTTTTTAGTCAAGCAGCAAGATGGGAAATTACTAAAGTTTTCTTATGATAGTGAGCAAGGTATATATTATCAAATCCTTATGAAGCGTGAATGGTCAGAAAATATAAGTGTTTACAAAGATAGTTTTAAATATTTTTATGTTTTGGAAGACTGGAATGGGGAAGTTCATGTTTTTTGTCAGGATATTTGTGGAGATCTTATTCTATGTACATTAGAGAATAAAGTATGGAAGTATAATACTCTTCTCAATATGAAACATGATACAATTACGCCTGTACAAATTAAAGCATTTTTTTGTTTGAAAGATATTCATTTACTGTATAGCATAATAGACAGATATACTTATTCAGAAGTGTTAATTCATCAAGTTTACAATAGAAAAGTAACATGGACTAACCCACAAATTATATCTAACCTAGAATATTATGTAAGGTTTCCGTATAGTATTTGTAAAGATAGTACTCTTAGTATAGTATCATTAAATACTATGTTAGGTGGAGGATATCAATTAGCTACTAGAAGTTTTCATATTAATGAAGGGAGATGGGGAAAGGAGGAGATTATACATACATCACTCTTAACATATATAGATTTTGCTTTTTGTGTAGAAAGAAATAGAAACCATTACCTATTTATTGAACAGGACGATCAGGTTAATAGAGTGATTTATCACTATAAAGAAATAGGAGTAAATAAAAATATTATACTATTTGAGCATGTAGATATAAATTCTTGCTTATTGATGTTGTATAATGAAATTTTATGGGCTTTGTGGATCTGTGATAATAAGCTTTATGGTTGTTTTTCTAAAGATTATGGACAAAATTTTAGCAATTATAAGATATATAAACTATTTGATAATATATTACCTAAAAAAGTAGTATATCAAGAATACTTAGAAAATAACAATAATAATTTTTTTATCAATGAGATATATGTAATGAACTTGAATGGAGATATACAATTATTTTTACATGAAATTTTGGATACTTCAGAAGAAGGCAAATTACAGAAAAATAAAAGTTTATTGAAAAAAAATGAAAGGTTAAATTTAAAGAAGAAAAATTCAAAAATTTATTTTGAAAAAATTGAAATAATTAAAAAGGAAAAACTAGAATTACAGTTAAAACTTAATCAGGCATATGAAGAACTAAAAGCATTGAGTGAAGATATAAAACATGAAAAAAGTCAAATTTCAAATCTAAAGTATAAATTCTATAGTGAAAAAGAGAAATTAAAATCATATATAAATGACAATGACATGTTAAGAAGGAGAAATAGTTTTTTAGAGCAGAAGATATTATTAAGTGATAATGAAAAAATACTAACTGAAAAGAAATTAGCTGAAAAAGAGAAGGAAAATGAAAAATTAAAACAACAAATGACTCATGAATGTATTGAGAATCTATCTGATTCAGAAGAAGATAGAATAAAAGATAAAAATAATATCCCAAAGCATGTTAGATTTTCTTTGATTAAATGGTTATTTGATGATGAACTTTAAAAGTATGCTAATAAAGCTTTCATCAAATTTTGTATGAAGTTTTTAAAATTATATTTAAAAGGTAAAGAATATGAGATGCATTAGTAAAGTTTAGTCAATTAATCCCTTTATGAATACTAGACTTTAAATCATAAATATGTTATTGTAGATAGAATATTATAATGGAAACTTCTTCTTATTTTTATTTGAAGAAGTAAATCTACTAACAAAAGTGTAGAGTTGAAGTGTAACTTAAGGAGGGCTTTATATGGGAAAGATTGCAGCATTTTTTGATATAGATGGAACTATCTATAGAGAAGGTTTAATAACAGAAGTTTTTAAAAAAATAATAAAATATGAGTTAGTTGAAGAAGATAAATGGTATAATGAAGTTAGGCCAGCTTTTTCCAAGTGGGATATTAGACAAGGGGATTATGATACCTATTTACTTAAAATGATTGACGTTTATATTGAGGCCACTAAGGGGTTAAGCAAAGAACATATAGAACATATAGCTAGAAATGTGATTAATCAGAAAGGTGATAGGGTATATACATTTTCTAGGGATAAAATTAAATGGCACAAGGAGCAAGGACATGTTGTAATTGCTATTTCTGGATCTCCTATAGAGCTTGTAAGAGAGATGGCAGGAAAATATGAAATGGACGATTTTAGGGGTACAATTTATAAAGCTGATAACCGCGGAAAATATACTGGCGAAATTATACCAATGTGGGATTCTGTAAGTAAAGAAAATGCTTTAATGGAGTTAAAAGAAAAATATGATATAGATTTAAGTAAAAGTTATGCTTACGGAGATACTTCTGGGGATTTAACTATGTTTAAATCTGTAGGAAATCCATATGCTATAAATCCAACTAAAGAACTTATTTCAAAGATAATAGAAAATGAAGAAGTAAAGAAAAAAATCAATGTTATAGTGGAACGAAAAGATGTTATTTATAATTTAGATATAAATAATTTAGAATTAATCTAAGTAAAATAAAGTTTTATATTTTAAGGGATAGCTTAAGTGGCGTTACAATAGAAGTCTTGTAACGCCACTTTTAAACATAGTACTTTCTTACAAAAGGGGGATTTGTATGATTAGATTTGAGATAATTACAAAAGATAGATTAGGAATTACAGTAGAGATATTAGAGAAAATTTACAATAGGAAAATTAACTTAATTTCTATGGAGGTGTTTTTTCAAAAGGTATGTGTAAAGGTTGAGGACACGGAAGATGGGTTGAAGAAGGAACTAATGAAAGAGATTTGTAATATTAAAGATATTATTTCCGTTAAAGAAATGGATTTATTATATTATGAACAGAAAGAAAAAAAGTTGAAAGCTATAATAGATTCAATAGAAGATAGGGAATTCAAGAACATTATTGGTACAAGCAAGGCAATAGAGCGAGTTAAAAATATGACTTTAACTATTGGAAAGAGCAACTCAACTGTGTTATTAAGAGGTGAAAGTGGTACGGGTAAGGAAGTCTTTGCAAAGGCAATACATGACATAAGCCCTAGGTGTAATAAGAATTTTATTGCTATTAACTGCGCGGCATTACCAGAAACATTATTAGAGAGTGAGTTGTTTGGATATGAGCCAGGAAGCTTTACAGGTGCAATGATAGGGGGAAAAGATGGCATTATTAAAGAAGCTAGTGAAGGAACTTTATTTCTAGATGAAATAGGAGAAATGCCTATGTTTATCCAAGCAAAGTTATTAAGGGTGATACAAGAAGGAAAAATTAGAAAAATTGGTAGTAATAAAGAAGAAGCCATAGATGTAAGAATCATAGCAGCAACTAATAAGAATCTTGAGAAAATGATTAAGGATAAAACTTTTAGAGAAGATTTATATTATAGATTAAATGTAGTTCCTATGTATATTCCAACATTAAAGGAACGATTAGAGGACATTCCACTTTTTGTACAGTTCTTTATAGATAAGTTAAATTATAAATTAAATAAAAATATAAAGGGTGCTGATGTTGAGTTCATTAGCGAGTTAATGAAATATCATTGGCCTGGAAATGTTAGAGAGTTACAAAATGTTATAGAAAGAGCAATGAATTTATGCAAAGGTGATATATTAACTGAAGAGGACATTTTTATTAATTTTAAGAATGATATTTATAGCTATGGATCTAAAGATATTATAGATAAAAAATCTGATGAATATTTGCAGCTACCATTAAAAGATATAATGGAGAAATGTGAAAAAGAAATTATTAAAAAAACTATATATAATTATAAGAGTTATAGAAAAGCTGCAAGTGTACTTAAAGTTTCTCATACAACAATAATGAATAAAATTAATAAGTACAATATAAAAATGTAGGTGTTTTGTATTAAAGCGCGTAAAGATTAATTTACATATGTAAATAAAACTTTACGAAAAAAATTTAGTGAGTAAAGAAATATTTACACTAACTTATTATAAATATTATAAGTTGCATATTATAAAAATAAATGAGTTTCTTCCTTTCCTTGTTATTAAAGCTTTGTCTAAAAGTATATGCACCTAGATTTAGTATCACTTAGATTACCCTTAATTTGGCACTAGAATTGCTATATATTATTGTAAAAATAATTTATATTGGGAGGTCAAATTAATGGGAAATAATTTAAAAGCAATGGGCTTTGCTACTAGAGCAATTCATGGTGGACATGTTAAAGATCAATTTGGTGCTTTAGCCACTCCTATTCATCAAACAGCAACCTTTACTTTCGAATCTGCTGAGCAAGGTGGTAGAAGATTTGCCCTTGAAGAAGGCGGATATATATATTCAAGACTTGGAAATCCAACAAATACTCAATTGGAAGAGAAGTTAGCAATATTAGAAGGTGCAGAGGCAGCAATTTCTACTGCATCTGGCATTGGAGCTGTTGCATCAGCATTTTGGACAGTGTTAAAAGCTGGAGACCATGTAGTAGCAGCAAAAACTCTTTATGGATGTACCTATGCTTATTTGAATCATGGAATAAGCAGATATGGGGTTGAGGTAACTTTTGTAGATACTACCAATCTTGAAGAAGTAAGACAGGCTATGAGAGAAAATACTAAGGTAGTTTATTTGGAAACACCAGCAAATCCAAATCTTGAAGTTGCAGATATAGAAGCCATAAGTAAGATAGCTCACCAAAATAAGGATTGCATAGTAATGGTTGACAATACTTTCTGTACCCCATATATTCAAAGACCATTAGAATTTGGAGCTGATGTAGTAATTCATTCAGGAACAAAGTTCTTAAATGGTCATGGAGATGTAATTTCTGGTTTTGTAGTTGGAAGTGGAGAATTTATAAAAAATGTTAGATTATTTGGTGTAAAGGATATGACAGGAGCTAGCTTAAGTCCTTTTGATGCATTTTTAATCATTAGAGGTATGAAAACTCTAGAAATAAGAATGGAAAAACATTGTGAAAATGCTATGAAAGTAGCTAAATTTTTAGAAGGACATAATGCAGTAGAAAAAGTATATTATCCAGGTTTAGAAAGTTTCCCACAATATGAATTAGCTAAAAAGCAAATGTCTTTACCAGGAGCTGTAATAGCTTTTGAGGTAAAAGGTGGAATCGAAGAAGGTAAGAAAGTTATAAACAGTACAGAGCTTTGTACAATAGCAGTAAGTCTTGGAGATGCTGAAACTTTAATTCAACATCCAGCATCAATGACACATTCACCATACACTAAAGAAGAAAGAGAAATGGCTGGTATTAGTGATGGATTAATAAGAATAGCTGTTGGTCTAGAAAATGTGGAAGACATAATAAATGATTTAGATAATGCATTAAAGTGTATACTATAATATAGTATAGAACTAATAAAGACTCCTAAATTAACGTTTGGGAGTCTTTAATTATATAGATTTATGAGACGTCTTTATTATTAATGCAATATTGCAATATATCTAGACTATCACTATCATAAACTTCAAATTCTTTTATTGACCTAATGATTTCTTTTTTGGCATGTTCAATATACCCATGTTTAAAATATAGTTTTCCTAGATTAAGAAGCACAAATTTATTATTTATTAAATTTAGTAAGTGTACAGCTATTTTAAGTTCGTCATATTTATCATTTATAAGCAATATTTCACATATTTCTAGAATAATATCAAGATATTCCCTTTCGTTTTCATCTTCAGATAAAAGAGTGGTGGATTCTTTGGTAAATAATTTTAAAAACTGTGAATACACTTCTAATAGTTTTTTATTGTAACCTGATAAGGAATCCTCTTTAAAATTGGATAATAAGGATAACGCCTTATCGTAATTATTAGTTAATACACTACTTATAACTTTGTACATTGAAAAATATAAATTTGAAGAATTATCATCAACTATATTGGGCATGTCAATACACTTGGTAAAGGAACCAGACATTACAAGACATTTAGCTTTAAGTAATACCAGCTCTTCAGTAATAGTTTCAGATAGTTCACATTTTTCTACGTATTCCAATGCTATTTCATAGAGTCCTTCATTATAAAACAAATCTGCAATAATATGATTAGATTTTGGAGAACTAGAAATAAGATCTTCTATAATCCTTTTAAAGTTATCCATTGGGGTATTTTTGAATTTTAATATATCTCCAATAAGGTATAAGGGATTAAGGAAATCGGACTTTGATTTAAGTGTTTCAATATAATAATTGTATGCAGCATCATAGTCTTTTAGTGCGAAGTAGGCATTGCCTAACTCATAGTATGCCTTAAAACTTCCTATTCCATATAAGCATTTTAATTCAGATGGTGCTTCACCTAGCTCAATACATTCTTTAAGAGATTCTATCTGAAGTGTAGGCATATTCATATCTTTAAAAATAAGAGATTTTAAAAAATATAAGTCAGTAAATTTAGGATAATGCTTAATACCGATGTCTATGAACTTAAAAGCTGTATCATAATTTTTAATTTTATAGTTTAAGAAAATTATCCTAAATATTAGTAAATAACTATATCCGTTGTATGGATCAAATTTCTCATAGGATTTATAGTAATGTTCTAACGCAGTTTCATTATCGTTTAATGCTGCGTATTCAGTACCTAGGTTAAAATGGGCAAAGGAATCATTGGGATCTTTTTTTATTTGCTCATTTAAAATAGGTATATTTCTATTTCTTTTATTCTTAGACTCTATTGATTTAGTCATATATCCATAATGACTAATTTGCATTAATTGATAAATTGCTTTATATTTGTTTTCTGAGTATACTAATTGATTATGAATTTCTCCCTCATAGTGAGTTCCGTGGTTATTTTTAAATAGTCTAGGATTTAAATTTATAGTTATTGAATTATCATCAACAATATTTCCATAATAATTTAATGTTTCAAAGTAGTAAATCGCATTTTCATCTAACTGTCTATTTAATAAATCTTTCAAGTTTTCTTGATTCTTAGGGGTTAATTCATCATCTGCATCTAATATAAGTATCCAATCTTTGGTAGCATATTTTAGGGATTCATTTCTAGCTTCACTAAAGTTATTGCACCAAGGAAAATAGTAAACTTTAGCCCCAAAGCTTTTGGCTATATCTACAGTTTTATCCGTAGACCCTGTATCAACAACAATTATCTCATCTACAATATCTTTAATACTGTTAAGACAGCTTGGTAAATAGTTTTCTTCATTTTTTACAATCATGCATAAGCTTACTTTATTTCTCATAATATATAATCTCCTCTTTTAAATAAAAAGCTTCATTGTTTTAATAAATAAAATAGTATATTAATTTTACTATATATACTATGTGAAAATTTAATGAACTGTTCTTGTAGTAAACATTACTATTTGCAAAACAAAATAGAGTATAATGGCAAAATTATAATTACTATGCATGCATTTATAAAAGTAATTACATGAATATTAAGCTTGCAAATCACATTTTATGTATAAGGTCATATAATATATCAGGAGCAAAATCCTAAAAATAAATTTGGGGGATGAATTTTATGGCTTTAACAATTGATTTTGATACTCCTCAAACTGGTACACCTCGTTCTGTTGGAGTTACAGGCACTGTTGCTAGGAATAGTCTTGCTTATTTAACAATTAGACTTAATGTTACAAATGCTGTTTCAGCAGGAAGAGATAGATCATTTTATAGAGTAATTGCTTATGATAATACAGCAAATGGAACATCATTAGCTGTTAATACTTCTTATACTTTGTCAATTGTACCAAAGTTTATAACAGGTGATACTGTTGACGAATCTACTGGTGTAGTAACCGCATGGTCATACACCATCTAGAATTATTTAAAATGGCATGGAGCAATTTATTGCTCCATGCTTTAAACTAATGGATTAAAAAAGAGGTGACAAATTTGTCCAATATAATAATTTATGCTACCAAGAGTCTTACCGTAACCAGTAAATTGATAAACGGAAATATGAATAAGCCTACTATAACTGTAGGTAGTGATGGTATACACAGCTATATTAGTTATTTATTTTTTGATATTTCTAGTATACCAAGTAATGCCTCAATTTCTAGTGCAGAACTTGTATTGTTTAAGACAAATAATTTTTATGATGATTGTAGGAAAATATTTTCTATATACCCACTATGTGATTATTTCAGTACTTATACAACTTTCAATAATCAGCCAGAAATAAATTGTAATATTAGAAAGAATTTTCATCCAATGACTTCAAATGTAGCTATAACAGTAGATTTAACCGAATTTGTTGTATTATGGTTACAAAATAAATTAAGTAATACAGGAATAGCATTACTTGATAGAAGTAATAGTATTGTTACACAATTTGGTTCTTCAATATGTAAGGATAGATATCTTGTTCCATTTTTAAAAGTGGTTATAAACGACGAGTGTAAATGTTGTAAGGAATGCAATTGTTGTAACAAAGATGAAGGTACTATAAGGCAGGTAAATGTCAAGGGAACTGTTGCAGAGAATTCAAAGTATGTAGCCATAGTAAATATTGGAGTGACAAGAAGTGGTACTGGACATACAGATAATTATTATGTAACTGATGAATATAACAATTTGTCAAATAGTAGTCCTCTTTATGTAGATAAAATCTATAATATGGCTATAGTACCAAAGGAAAATCCAGGAGATATAGAGACTGTAAGCTTTTATGGTTCATATAAGGAGTAGATTATTGTTTTCTACTATAGTTAGTAATCTTTTGTTTAAATTAATATAAAACTGGATGATTACTAATTAACATAAAATATGGTAAAGAAAAATAAGATTTTATTGGATAGATTACCAATAGAATAAGTATCTATTCTTACTATATTTAATAATAGTAATAAAGGAGCGATAGTATGGTTGAAAATGTAAGTAGTATGAGAGTTGATTCTGAGAAAAGTAATAAAAAAAATATTGTATTTTTCGTAAAGCAGGGACTAGATAGTTTTTTAAAAGATATTATTAATGAATTATCCCATGACTATGTAACTAAAAAAATAGTGGTAACAAATTTAAAACAAATTGATGAAGGGATGAAGTTTGCCGACATATGCTGGTTTGAGTGGTGTGATGAATTAATATCCTATGGAAGCAAACTGGATATTGCTAAAGAAAAGAATATTATATGTAGAATACACAGCTATGAATCCTTTACTGAATATCCATGTAATGTTTACTGGGAAAATATTGATAAAATCATATTTGTATCAGAACATATAAGGAATTTTACTATTAATAATTTCAATATAGATAAAGAGAAAACCATGGTAATTCCTAATGGTATAGATATTACTAAATGGACTTTTAAAGATAGAAAACCTGGGTTTAATATTGCATATGTAGGTTATATAAACTATAAGAAAGGACCTATGCTATTGCTTCATACGTTTAAAGCTATATACGATAAAAACAATCAATACAAGTTATATATTGCTGGTAAATTTCAAGATGCTAGAGATGTTTTATATTTTAATCAAATGATAAAAGAGTTTGGGTTGGAAGATAATGTGATTTATGAAGGATGGCAGGATAATCTAGATATATGGCTAGAAGACAAAAATTATATTTTATGTACAAGTGTATTGGAATCACAAAACATAAGTATTATGCAAGCCATGGCAAAAGGAATAAAACCTATAATCCATAATTTTGTTGGTGCAAAAGAAATATATCCTCAGTGTTTAATTTGGAATACAATAAATGAGGCTCTTGAGATGTTAATTGATAGTAAATATGATTCTCAAGAGTATAATTGTTTTGTTAAGAATGATTTTGAGTTGCAGGATCAAATAGAAAAACTAAAGGCATTATTCATAACTCTAGCTGAAATAAAAAAAGTTTCAATGATTGAGCAACCATTAGTTACTATAGGAATAACAAATTATAATGGTAATAAATATTTATCAAAATGTGTAGATTCTTTTATAAATCAAACCTATCCTAATATAGAAATTTTACTTATAGATGACTGTTCAACAGACGGCTCTGATGAAATAATTAGAAATTATGAGAAAAAACATAAAAATATACGAGGAATTTATCATAGTCTGAACTCAGGTGGAGCATCAAAAGGAATTCAAGAAATTATTAGTAACGCAAAGGGGAAGTATCTTCAATGGATTGCTTGTGATGACTTTGTAGAAAGGGATGCTATTTACAAATTTGTAGATTATTTAGAAAAAAATACAAACAAGGACTATGTATTTAGTGACTTTAATATAGTGGATGAAGATAATATAATAGTTCAGCAATGGAACTACCAAGTTCATCCTAAATATGAGGTCATTGAACGTATTTTTAAATCTGCATCGGGTATTATACCTATGAATTGTCTTCATAGATTGAATTTTTTTAAGGACAATAAAATAAATTGGATAGTTTATAAAAACAATGATTTTTCTGCAGATACATTGAATTGTCTGCAGTTAATAAAATATAATTGGAATTATGGAAAAGTAGATGGTGCAGTAATAAATTATAGAATTCATTCAAATAATTTATCACATAACTTACAAAGGAGAATAGATTCATCTGTTACTATATTCGATTATATAATTAAAAATTTTAAAGAAGAAGTATATGCATCTGAAATTAAATGGAGTCAATTTGAGGATAGGGACCAGCTAAAAAATTATGTAATAGCTCAATTTTATTATAATCAAATTCAAAATCATTTAAATATGAAAGCAATACCCCAATATATAAAGTGTAATGTTACTAAGGAAGAAATAGTAAAATATTGTTTTGTTTTTGCAAAGGAAGGGATGAAGTATATTGATGAGGGATTAAAGCATGGAGGAGCTTTTGTAAATGAATTTCTTAATTTAAAAGGATTATATGATACGTATAAAAAAGAAGTAGAAGATTTAGGAGGTATTTAGTAAATAGCTATAATATAATTAATTCTTGTAGTTTATAAATTCACATACTTTTAAGTATATAAATAGTATTTTTAATTAATTTATACAAAAAAGTATAAGTTTCTGCTAAAATAGTATTAGAAATTATTTAATATAATTATATAAGGGGGAATTATAAAATGGAAAAAAAGACAAGAGGTTTTTGGACCACATTAATGTTAGTGATTTACATTCTTGGAGGAATTAATTCGCTTTTTACTCCACTTACAAATAAGAATACAGCCCAAATATATCCAGAACTTGCCCTTAGCAATGGAATGGTAGTATTTTCAGTTATATTGGGAATAATAATTATTCTTATTTCTATAGGTATTTTTATGTGGAAAAAGATGGCGGTATATGCTTTGGCAGTATACTATCCCGTGACATTTCTAGTAAATTTAATTACAATAGATTTTAGTATGGGACCAATAGCAATAGGTATAATAATTGGTGGAATAATAAGCATTGTAATATCATATCTAATAGTATTCAGCCTACTTAAGAAAATTAAATATAATGAAGAAGCAGAAAATACAATGAATGTATAAAATTAGTGTATAGTAAATAAAGAAGATAGATTCTATCTTCTTTATTTATTATAAAATAGGACAAGGAGTGAAGAATTTGAAGATGGATTTCAATCTTTCAAAGAAGAAAAAGTATATACTGATTGTCATTGCAGTAGTATTATTTATAATACTTTCAGCAGTAATAATTGCTATAAAGTTAAAAGGACCAAAAGAGGAGACAACAATTACTCATGAAGATAGTTATGAAATCAAGGGAGAAGAAACATTAAAATTTAATGGTATTAGTATTATAAGTGATGAGCAAATCATTATAGTAGATAAGTCACAAGGAGAATTAAAAGATATTAAAGTTAAAGATGGACAAGAGGTAAAGAAAGGCGATGTATTATTTTCTTATCTTAATACTGCAGTTGAAGATCAAATAGCACAGTATGATAGGGAAATAACCTCCAATAATGGCAAAGTATCTAGAGTGAAGAAGGAAAAGGATAAAGTTAACACAAGCATTAATAAGCTACAAGGAGATTTAAATGCAATAAGTGGTGAACTAAATAAAGTTAAGAGTGAAATATCTAAGCTTAGTACATCAGAAGAAAAAGAAGCTCAAAGTCAATATAATGAATTATTGAAAACAAAAGATGTCCTTGAAGGTAAGCAACTAGAAGTTTCTCAACAAATAGAAATGTTAATGAATCAAGTTAATGGCATAGAAACTGAAGTAGCAAGTTATGAAGAGGGAAACAAGTCAATAGTAACTGAAAGGGATACTTTAAAGAAAAAAATAGGTAAAGATATAGTTGCAGATATAGATGGAGTAGTGAAAGTAAATAGCAAGGGTATAGATGACCCAACTGTAGCCTATATGAGAATAATATCTAAAGAGCCTTTAGTTAAAGCAGAAGTTTCTGAATTTGATGTAAAGAATTTAAAAATAGATGATGAAGTAATGTTAAAGGTTATTAGTAGTGGAGAATATATTAAAGGTACTATAACTGAAATTGACGAGCTACCTATTGAAGAACCAGGAAGAACTACAACAGGATACAATTTTTACATAAAACCAGAAAAGAGTATCAGAATAGGGTTTAGCTTAGAGGTTAAGTGCAATTACAAAGGAATAGAAATACCTAAAGATTATGTATATGAAAAAGATTCTAAGATACATATACTTAAGGAAAAAGGCGAATCTTATGAAGATATAGAAATAAAAGCAACTTTAGAAAATGATAAGTATTATTTATTAGATGGAGCTATAGGGATAGGAGATAGGTTGATTAAAAATCCTTCTACGGTACTAGAAGGGAGCAAATAATTATGATTAAATTAAAAGACATAAATAAGTTTTATGTTACTGGGGATGAAACTCTTCAGGCATTAAAGGATGTTAATTTAGAGATAAATAAGGGTGAGTTTCTAGCAATAATGGGACCCTCTGGATCAGGAAAATCAACACTTATGAAAATATTAGGATTGCTGGATAAAAAGTTTGATGGAAGTTACACATTTTTAGATAAAAATATAAGTTCTTTTTCAGATGATGCTTTAAGTAAGTTTAGAAATGAAAAGATAGGATTTGTATTTCAAGATTTTAACCTTATAAAAAGGCTTTCAATAAAAGAAAATATTGAAATACCTATGCTTTATAGAGGTCATAGAATAAAGGAAACCAAGAAGCGAGTTGTAGAACTATTAAAAAAGGTTAATCTTGAGAGTAAAATAAATAAGTATCCTACTGAATTATCAGGAGGACAACAACAGAGGGTATCTATTGCTAGAGCATTAATTAATAATCCAGATATAATAATTGCAGACGAGCCTACAGGTGCTTTAGATAGCCATACATCTAAGGAAATAATGGGTATGTTTAAAGAACTTAATGATGAAGGAATTACTATAATTTTAATCACCCATGATGTAAATGTAGCAAGACAAGCTAATCGAATAATGTCTATTTTCGATGGTGAGCTTAAGGAAGGAGAATTTTAGATGAAGCTTAGTGTTCTAATTTTTTCTGCTTTAAGAAATCTTATAAGAAATAGAAAAAGATCTTTCTTAACTATGTTAGGTATAATAATAGGAATAGCAGCAGTAATTACCATAGTTGCATTAGGGGAGGGGTATAAGAATAAAACTATAAAAGACTTTACAGGAGAAAACGAAGGTAAAGTTGTATTAAATGCAATGTTTACTCCATCAAATGCGGAACATATTAATGCTGCAGGAAATAGTTTTAATAATAATGATAAAAGAGCTATAGAAAGATTACAAGGAATTGAATCAGTAGAATATATATATTCTAGCAATGAATATGGTGAGCTTGTAGATTTACAAGTAAGGGGAGCTGCCATTCAAGGAATGGCTTCAAAGGTAGAAAAAACTGATTCTCCAAAGATTATAGGAAGAAATTTAAGTGAAAAAGATAATGAAAATTCAACAAGAACCATAGTATTAAGAGAAAGCCTAATTGGTGATAAGGTTGAAGAGAAAGAAGAGTTAATTGGAGGTATTGCAACCTTAAAGGGTATTACCTTTGAAATTGTAGGTATTATAGAATCTGATGAAGATGAGGAGTTTAGCTTTAGCTTTAAACCAGATATTCAAATTCCAAAGAACACCTATGATAAGTTTTTCCCTTCCAGTGATGTAGTTCAAGGTATGAGTATTACCTTAGTTAATGGAGTAAATGTTAAGGATACTATTAAGGATATAGAAAACGTCCTTAATGAGGAAGGCTCTAAAAAAGCTGAAGGAGAATATATGGTAATGGATACCAGCGGAATAATAAAAATCATGGGTTCGGTACTAAATACATTAACTTTATTTATTGCTGGAGTTGCTGGTATATCATTATTTATTGCAGGAATAGGTGTTATGAACATGGTTTATACTTCTGTTTCTGAGAGAACTTTAGAAATTGGAATAAAGAGATCAATAGGAGCCAGAAGAAAAGATATAAAGCGAGAATTTTTAGTAGAAGGTGTAGTTATTACTGTCACTGGTGGAGTGATAGGATATGTATTTGGAATAATAATTGCTAATATCATATCTTATTTTATGCACATGGCAATAATACCAAGTCTATTTACTGCATCTGTAGCTATAGGAATTTCCATATTTATAGGTATAGTATCTAGTATAATTCCTGCCAATAAGGCTGCTAGTGCAAATACCATTGATATACTTAAATAAAAATAGTGGTGGACTTTTTAAGTTAAAGGTCTACCACTTATCTATTTATCAAGGTTTACTATTGTAATAGAAAATGCATCGTATTCTATTAACCCATCTTTTCTCATTTTATTTAATTCACGGGATAATGAGGATCTTTGTACCCCAAATTTTTCTGCTAAATCCTTTTTAGTTACTTCTAGTTTAATTATATTACTCTTTTGAACATAGCTTTCATACATTAGAAAGTCAATTATGCATTGTCTTATAGATTTAAGAGAAAGTGTTTTTATTTTATCTGTTAAAATTAAGGTTTTGTCTGAGATGGAGTGAAGAAATTTAGATAAAAAAGTAGTATTACTTTGGCAGAGACTTAAAACTAAATCTTTTTTTAAGTGTATAAGTGTTACTTCCGTTTTTGCTAGAACCATCATTGGATAAAAGTTTTTATGGGAAAAAAGCAGATTTCCTCCTAGTTCACTTCCGATAGTAAAATCACTTATTGAGATATAGTTTCCTTTCTCATCAGTGCTTTGTACAGAGACAATTCCTTTCAGGACTATATCAAAAGTAACACATTTTTCATTTTGAAAATAAATTACGGAATTTTTTTTATAAGTTTTTATATTGAAAGAATCTTGTACAAATAAATGATTAATAGTGCTCATAGAGATATCTTTAAATAATTCTGTATTTTCAAGAATAGAAATAAAATCTAACATTATTATTTCTCCTTTTTCAAAATTAGTTACCTTGGTAACTGATTATAATATTAAAACAAATTATAATACAAGTAAAGATGTTGAAGGGAGAAAATAAAATGGATATATTCACAATAATTCTTTGGGTAATTACATTGACTTGGTTTATTTGGTCCATAATTAAAGATAAAAAGAAAACTTTTAACTCCATTAAAATGTCAACGGGAATAATGAAAAGCATGATAGGAGAAATTATAGGAATACTTTTTCTTATAGGATTAATACTTACATTCATTCCACCAGATATAATTAAATATTATTTAGGCCAATCTAATATTTTTATTTCCACAATTATTTCTGCATTTGTAGGAAGTATCACTTTAATACCAGCTTTTGTTGCTTTTCCACTGGTAGGTTCCTTAGTAAATGCAGGAGCTAGTATAGTTCCTATAGTGGCATTTTTAACAACTCTTACCATGGTTGGTTTTGTTACATTTCCTCTTGAAAAAAGAGAATTTGGTGTTAAGTTTGCATTGATTAGAAATTCATTAAGCTTTATATTTGCTGTGGCTATAGCACTTTTCATGGGGGTGATAATATGAGTTTAATTATTAAAAAAGTAAAAAGTAATATGTTGTTAACTTTTGTTATTTTAGCTTATTTATTTTTATTGATTTTTATGCCGAATAAAGGAATTATGGCATTAAATAATAGCTTATATTATGTGAAAGAAATGATTATAATAATGCCAGTAATACTTCTACTAACATCTCTCATTGAAGGATGGGTTCCTAAAAAGACCATAGAAAATGCACTAGGTGAAGGTTCAGGGGTTAAAGGATATATATTTTCCTTTTTACTAGGTAGTTTTTCAGCAGGTCCTATTTATGCAGCTTTTCCTGTATGTAAGATGCTTATAAAAAAAGGAGCCAGCATAGCAAATATAGTAATTATCTTAAGTGCTTGGGCAGTAATTAAGATTCCGATGCTAGCAAATGAATCCAAGTTTTTAGGTCCTAAATTTATGGTGATTCGATGGAGCTTAACTACAATATCTATTATTATAATGGCAATTATCACTTCAAGATTTGTTAAAAAAGAAGAATTACCTAAAGAAGATATTATAGAAAAGGAAGATGCAATACTAATTATAGAAGAGGACTTTTGTATTGGTTGTGGATTATGTACAAGAGTAGCATCAGAAGATTTTATATTAGAAAATAAAAAAGCAAAGGTTAATAAAAGTATATTAAAGTCACAAGAAAGTGAAAAGATTAAACTAGCTATATATAAATGTCCTGCAAAGGCAATTAAGTATAAATAATATATTCTAAAAAATAAAGATATAAAGGGGAAATTTATAATGGTTGAAAAAATTTATCAAATGACTAACAGCGATAGTAGAACAGTTGAAATGCTTATTTCAGATGAAAATGTTCATTACTTACACATGATATTTAATAAAGGAGAAGGACTTCCAGAGCATTTTTCAAATTCTAATGTATATATGGCTGTACTAAAAGGCACGTTATCAATTGGATTAGATGACCAAGAAATTCATGAATACAAAGAAGGCACTTTATTAAAAATACCATTTAAAACTAAGATGAATGTTGGTAATAAACATGATGAAATTTTAGAATTAACTGTGGTAAAGTCACCTGCTCCATCTAAATAATTACACAATAGGGTAAAAGATTTTAATTAATATATATAATTTACTGATTTTAAAATAAATAATTGAATAAGTTAAAAAAGCTGTTGAATATTCAATGTAATATTCAATAGCTTTTATTCTATTACTGTAATTTTCAACAGAATCTAATTAATAGTATATTGATTCAAAATAAAATATTGTGGTATAATTGTATATCATTTCAATAATCAATAATTATTGTTTATTGAAATAAGTTATTATTAAAGTTAAAATAAAAATAAAGTCTTAAATACATGGAGAAGAAATAATATGAAGAAAAATTGGATTATCGTCACAATAATTATAACCGTGGCTGTAGGATTAGGAGCCCTTACATATAAGAGTTACACTAAGAATAATCATACTGAAAATATGATTAAAAATGATAAAAATAAGTATGATGCATCAGCAGAGATAAAGGATGCATTAAAGTTACTAAGCAGTAAAAAACAAGCTGAAGTTATAACTAATGCAAAAACCTCTTCTAATGTACTAGCTCTATCCTTTGAAGGAATTAGTGATGCTAATACTATGGGAAAAATAGTGGAATTATTAAATGAGTATGGTGTAAAAGCAAATTTTTTTATTCCAGGTATTAAAGCTGGAGAAGACCCTACCACAGTAAAAAACATTAAAAAAGCGGGGCATGTAGTAGGAAGCGAAACTCTTTCAGATGCTAGGCATATGGAAAAGTTATCTCAGAAAGAATTAATTATTGATTTTTGCCGTGGTAATAAGATAATAGAAACTATAATTAAGGAGAAACCAAATTTACTAAAGTGTAAATCTACTACATATACTGATGAAGTCCTAGAGGCAGCATACGCCTCAGGTAATAAGTACGTGGTTCATAGTGATCATTATCTTAGCTATCAAAGTTTCAAGGATTATGGGCAAGCTCAGAATTATGTAAACAAATTAGATAAGGGCACAATTATTTCCATTAAGGTTAATGGTGTTCTTGATGATTTTGAATATGAAGGAAAAATAGAAGAGGAAAAGCCAGCTATAGATAAAGAAGCAGGGATAGATGATTATACTAAGGATGAAAGAGAAGAAATAACTGTTGTTAAAATTGTAGAATGGTTGTTGAAGGCCATAGATGAACAGAAAATAACTATTGTCCAAGTGAATGAATTAGTAGGAATGAAAAGTGATGATGAAACTTCATCATCTGAAAATATGTCAAATAAAGATGAGATTTATATAGATGAAAGTTATAAAGAAGAAAAAAATAATTCACAAGGAAATAGTGAAGTAAAAAATTCTTCAGATTTAGTGAATTTTAAGGAGCTAATAGAAAAAAATAATGGTAACCTGGCTCCTAATATTTCAGAGTTTTACACTACTAAAAAAGCATTATCCTATACCTTTAGAGGATTAGGTAATGAAACTGCATTAAATTCAGTTTTAATTTCTTTAGATAAAATAAAGGCTAAAGGAACTTTCTTTGTTACTAAGGATGAAATAGAAAAATATCCAGATAGAATTGCTAATATATTAAAGAAAGGTCATGAAATTGGCAATGGAGGAATAACAGTTAGCTCAAGTTTATTAGACAAATCTACAGAAGAGATTTGTAAAGAAATATATGAAGTAGATAATTTATTAAGGAAGATTGGTGTAAATACTAAAGCATACATGCCTGGATATGGTTATGTTGATGTTGAGGTTCAAGAAGCTTTATCTGTTATTAATAAAATTCATGGTATTAAGGGTTATGAATTGTTTACTTATTCTAAATCTCCTATTAATCATAAATATAAAAACATGAATGCAGAAGAAGTTGTAAGGGATTATATTAATTTAAATACCTATATGTCATTAAGAAAAGGTGAGATTGTTTACTTTAGGCTAGACTCAGATTTATTTGAAGATAAGAATACTGTAGCAAATATTATTGAATTAATTACCTCTAATTATGTAAAAAATGGACATGCCAATAAATATAATGAAGCAACACAATCCTATACTTTAGTTGAAAAGCCATTGAATTATTCTGTTGAGACTTTAAGTGAATTGCAACATACTGAGGAATCAGCTTCTCAATTAGGGAGATATAGGATGGCGGGGAATAATATTAACTCATTAATTAGGAGGTCTTATGAAGAAGCTTTATCTATGATGAAATCTAATTACATAGGTAATAAATATGTGGATTTAAGTGATTTAAATGAAGAGGAACAGGTTTTAATGGATAAGACAGGGACTATTGATACCAATGGTGAAGATGTAATATTTTTTACCTTCGATGATTGGGGAGGAGATCCTGTGGTTAATGAGATTTTAGATGTACTTAATAAACATAAAGTAAAAGGAAGCTTTTTTGTAATATCAAAGTATATTGATGCTAATAGCGATGTATCTAATGCTAATCCTAATTTACTTAGAACCATTGCATTTAATGGTCACGATATTGGAAGTCATAACTATAATCATGAAACTTTAGATACAAACAAGAGTAAATTGGAGATTTCTTTAGTTAAATCCTATGATGCTATGGCTAATGTTATAGGTGATTTAAATTCATTAAGACCATACTTTAGACCACCAACTTTACTTGTTAAAAAGGAAGGGCTAGCACAGGTATTTGAAAGTGGATTTAAATATTCTATTAATGGAAATATTTCAACTCATGATTATGAAAGTAGTTCTTCCCAAGAAATTGTTCATTCATTAGAAGAAAGTTTAATTAAAGGTAGAGGGAATATTATAGTAATGCACATGAACAATCAAAGTTATTATACCGCAGAAGCCTTAGATATTTTCTTAACTAATAATGAGAATGGAGTATACGGAACAAAGTATAAAATTGCAAAGCTAAGCGATTATTTAGAAAAATAATTTTTGTAACATATGAGGAGTTTAAAAATGAGGTTAGATACTATATGAATAAATTAAAAAAAGATGAAACCCGTGATGTCCTTTTAAATCCCCGTAAAGATAGACGGTTATTATCAAATGTTCCTGATAAGGAAGAAATTAGAGATAATATTGACCGTAGGGGATATCAACTTTTGGATGACCATAAAGAAGACCCTAGTGGTTTTATAATGAGTAAGAATGCTGGTATAAGATATGTGATGAAAACGGATGTGGAAGTTATTTGTAAAAGTAGCAAGGGGAATAAAAAGTTATTAGTAAAATCTATAGACATTTCTACCACAGGGCTTTTGTTAGAATTAGAAGATGAAACACAATTAAATATAATAAACAATGCTGAGGAGATAAAGTTAAAATTTAAAATATTACCTGGTTCTATGCCTGAGGGCTATGAAATGAAAGTGAAAATTAAGGGTGAAAAAGTTAGAGATTCTATAACATCTGAAGGAGAAGTTATCTGTGGAATAGAGTTTACAGAAACTTTGTCAGAGTATTCAAGTAGAAAAAAAGATAGATATGTACTTGTTACTTCTAGTTTTCTTTTATTATTTATTACACTATTTATTATATTAATGCGTGCAGAAAGTATTATATATTTTAAATTTAATAAATGGATATACCTTTATAGTATTATTGCAGCAGTATTCTTGCTTAGTAGATATTTATTTGGAATGTTATATAAACCTATACCAATAGATGTGAATTATACACCGGGAGTAACAATTATTATTCCTTGCTTTAATGAAGAGGAGTGGATTGAAAGAACAATTCTAAGTTGCATAAATCAAGATTATCCTATAGACAAGCTGGAAGTTATAGTAGTAGATGACTGTTCTAACGATAAGTCTGTAGAAAAAATTAAAGAAACTATTGAGAGGCTAAGTAGTGAAGCAGAGAGATTTGAAACAAAACATAGGTTAAAATATTTTGTGCAAGAAAATAATCTAGGTAAAAGGGATGCTTTATGCAGAGGAGTTAAGGAGGCTAAACATGACTTAGTTGTATTTGTTGATTCAGATAGCTTTTTAGACCCCTTTGCTATAAGAAATTTAGTTCAACCTTTTAAAGATCCTAAAATGGGAGGCGTATCAGGAAGGACTGATGTGGCTAATACATACACTAATGTATTAACAAAGATGCAATCAGTGCGTTATTACATAGCCTTTAGAATTATGAAGGCAGCAGAGGCTTATTTTGATGCTGTTACCTGTTTATCAGGACCATTAGCTTGTTATAAAAAACAAATAATTCTAGACAATATGGATGCATGGTTAAATCAAAGGTTTTTAGGTCAGAAGGCAACCTTTGGAGATGATCGTGCTATGACTAATTTTGTGTTAAAAGGTCATCGAACAAGTTATCAAGATACAGCTATCTGTTCTACCATTGTACCTAATAAATATAAAATATTTCTTAAGCAACAAATGAGGTGGAAGCGTTCATGGCTAAGAGAATCAATAATTGCAGGTAAATTTATGTGGAAAAAGGAGCCTTTTATGGCAGTATTCTTTTATATGGGTGTAGTAGTTCCTATTGTTGCTCCAATAGTTGTTACATATAACTTAATTTATGTTCCAATTATCCATAAGATATTTCCAACAACCTTCTTAGTAGGAATACTTATGATGGCTTTAATGATGAGTTTTGCTCAAATGTTTCTTAGAAAAAGTACTACATGGGTTTTTGGTATGGTATTTTGCATTTATTATGAGGCAGTATTATTGTGGCAGATGCCTATTGCATGGGTAACCTTTTGGAAGTCCACATGGGGCACGCGAATGACTCCTAGTGATATAAAGGCTCAAAAGAAGAAGGAACAGAGAACTACTTCCAGTAAGTTTAAGAAAAAAGGAGGGAAAAACAATGAAAAGTAATACTTTTTCTCCTAGAAAGAAAGATAGGATTAAGATAGCAAGAGGTATATTACAAGGGGTTATTTTAATTATATTGTTAATAGCTATTATAAAAGCTTTATTTTCATTCTCTGTATATGAGCCTTACAGTTCATCTAAGGTAAGTAATAATCAAGATAGTGGCTTCATTGCAGTATCATATTTTGGCGTAGATAGAACAGGAAATGATACCTTAATAAGTACCAAAAGATTGAATGAACAACTTAAAGCATTAAAAAATAACGGATATGTAACAATTACTCAAAAGGATGTAGTGGATTATTATTTAAAAGGTAAGGCATTACCACCTAAATCACTATTTTTACTATTTGAAGATGGAAGAAGAGATACAGCAATATTTTCTCAGAAAATCATAGAAGAATACAATTTAAAGGCAACTATGCTAACTTATGCTGATAAATTTGAAAAGGAAGACTCGAAATTTTTAAGCTCTAATGAGCTATTAGAGTTAGTAGATAGCTCTTACTGGGAATTAGGTACAAATGGGTATAGACTTAAATACATAAATGTATTTGATAAAGATTCAAACTACTTAGGTAATTTAAATTCAGTTCAGTTTGCAGAATCAGCTTCAAGTATGGAGAGGGATTATAATCACTATTTAATGGATTATATTAGAGATGAGTATAATATTCCCACAGAGTCCTATGAAGAAATGAAACAGCGGATTGATAGTGACTATAGGGCTTTATCTAAAGTGTATACTAAGGAAATTAGTCAAGTGCCTAAATTATATGCCTTAATGCATTCTAATACAGGCCAGTTTGGTACTAATGATAAGGTTAGTGAAATAAATGGTAAATGGATTAAAGAGTTATTTAATATGAATTTTAATAGGGAAGGTTTCTCGCTAAATACAATAGATAGTTCAATCTATGATTTAACTAGAATTCAACCACAGTCCTATTGGTCAACCAATCATTTGCTAATGAGAATTTTGGATGATACGAAGCAGGATATTGAATTTGTAGTTGGAGATAAAGAAAAGGCAAGTAAATTTAAAGAGGTATCAGGAAAAGCAGAGTTTAAGGATGATACTATTATATTAACATCTTTATCAGAAGGAAAAGGTGTCCTTAAACTATTAAATAGTGATACTTATAAGGATGTTAAGGTGTCAACAATATTAAATGGGAATATCATAGGTTCTCAAGGTATTTATTTGCGAGCTAATGATGATCAAAGTGATAGTTTATGTGTTAGACTTATGAATAATGTAATAAGTATTATTGAAAATTCAAAAAGTAGTTCTAATGTCATATTCTCACTAGACTTAAGTAAAAACAAAGAAGAAAAATTTGATATAAGAGATGGGGGAAGCAGAAAGGTTGATATAACAGTAGTTAATGATAAAATTAGTATAGACATTGATGGTACTAATATAGCTAAAGATTTGGATGTAACTAATGACAATCAGGGAAGTGTTTATTTAGAGTCTGCATGGGGAGAATATGGGTATAGTCAAAGGAATATTGCAGATGATGTATATGATGGTGTATTTAAAAAGTTTAGGATAAGTGATGTTAATGATAATGAATTGCATGACAGCTCACTAAAGGGAGTTGATAGTATAATTTATTCCCTCAGAAATTTTACTGATAAAATTATAGACTGGTTTATTAAATATTTATAGATTATAGAGGTGTTAAATGGGTAAAAGAGCAAAGAATACTTGGATTATTATTACTTTGACTTTAATAATAAGTATGTTTCTATATGGTTGTTCAAAAGAAAAAAATCCCTTGGAAAATAGCAATAAAGTACAGGCTGGAGAAACAGCTGCAATTGAGAAAAAAAAGATATTTGATGAAAATATAGATAACTTATCAGCATGGATCACTTATTGGGATTTAGATGTTAATGGAGAGATTAAGTCTTTAGATAAGCAATTAAAAGAAGTTTCATATTTTGCAACTTATTTTGATTCCAACAATGAACTGATAATGCCACAGCAATTAGTAGATTACTATAATAGAACAAAGGATGAGGACTATACTAAATATCTTACTATTGTTAATGATAAAATAAATAGTGATGGAACTTCATCACTAAAGGATAAGGATCTTTTAAAGACATTGCTCACAGATTCTACCTTAAGAAGTAAACATGTTAAGGATATAATAAGTTTAGCATCTCAGTATGGTTTTAATGGAATAGAAATTGACTATGAACAAATTAAGGATGATATGGAATTATGGAATAATTACCTATTGTTTATTAAAGACCTATATGATGAATGTGATGGAAGTGGACTAAAATTAAGAGTTATATTTGAGCCTAATGTCCCTTTTGATGATCTAGAGTTTATAGAGGGGCCGACCTATGTTATGATGTGTTACAACCTACATGGAGGATTTAGTGAACCAGGAGAAAAAGCAAATCCTCAGTTCATAAAAGAATTGATGGATAAGATGGAAAGAGTACCAGGAAGTAAAAAAATTGCCATTGCTACAGGTGGATTTAATTGGGCTTCAGATGGAAAGGTAACTTCATTATCTGAAGTAGAAGCTAAAGATTTAGTAAAAGAATATAGTGCAAAAGAGGAAAGAGACAATAAAAGCCAATGCATAGTATTCAAGTACACTGATGAGGATGGGATTGAACATGAAGTGTGGTATGCAGATAAAAATACATTGAACTCATGGATGCAAGTTATAAAGGAAAAAGGCTATGGTATCAGTCTTTGGAGACTTGGTGGAAATGTGTTTCAGTAAACTCAACAGATAGTTGAGTTCCTCTAAAAGGACTAGTTATTGTTGTAGTTTAAATTTCAATATACGTAGAGAGCTAGGTTAAATTTAGTAGTTGACCTAGCTCTCACTATAACTGTATAAATAATTCACATAATTACCAATTTCAATATAGTTATAAGCATTAAATTATATTTATTTTAGATTTTATGAATTATAATTACATGTTTTCCCTGTATAAGAAATTATTTGCGTTGTTAAAGTGCTTCTTTTATAATAAAATAATATATATCTATAAAATAAAAAGAAGGTATATAAAATGTTTGACTTTAAATTTGACTGGCAAGATGATTTAAATACCAATATTGGGAGAATTGATGAACAGCATAAAGAACTTTTTAGAATTGCTCGTAATATAGAACAATTATTGATAACAAAATGTGCTACCGTAGATTCTAAAATTCTTCTTGATATAATATGTGAGCTTAGAGAATATATTTCTTATAGCTTTTATGAAGAAGAAAAAATAATGAAAAAAGCTAATTACTCTAATTATGAAGAACATATAAAATCCCATGAGGAATTAAAAAAAGTGATTATGAATATTGAGCTATCAGTATTAAAGAAAAAGCCATGTGAAGAATTAAAGAAAATTAAGGATTCTCTACAAGACTGGATTTTTCAACACATGATGATAGAAGATAAAGCAATGGCAGAAGAAATATTAAAGAGTCCAACCTACATTTAGAATGTAAGTTGGACTCTTAAAATTTATTTCTTTTTACCTAAAATACGTATTAAGTATATAAATAAGTTAACGAAATCTAAATATAATTCTAAAGCGGCAATTATAGCAAACTTATTTGTGGTAGCGTCATCATAACCGTAATTTTGTTCATGTATTAATTTAACTTTTTGCATATCATAGGCTGTTAATGCACAGAAAACTGCAATACCAATATAATTAACAAACATAGATAACTGATCAGAACCTATAAAGAGATTGAATAAGCTAGTAACTAATATACCAACAACCCCCATTATAGCAATTCTACCTACCATTGATAAGTCCTTTTTGGAAGTCATACCTATCATGCTACAACAAAAAAACATGGCAGAAGTTACTACAAAAATACTTATGATGGACTCGAGACTGTAGATAGTAAATATTGCCCCAAAAGTAAATCCGTTTACTATAGAATAGGTTATAAACATGGCAAAAGCAGCTTGAACAGAAAGTTTATTAATCTTTCTGCTAAGTAAAACTACTAAAGCTAATTCCACAACAATAATACTTATTACGAAAGCTGAGTTACTATAGATTAACATCATCATAGAAACATTAGTGGAAATAAAATAACCTACAGCAAAGGTAATTATTAGTCCGATGGCCATATATAATAAGGTCTTATTTATAAAATTATTTTGGCTCTTACTATATGAAATTTCATTCATAATATCACTCCTTCAATAAATATAATATATGTAATATTATACAATATATTAAGAATTAATAAATAGATTATATACATTAAAAGAAAAAATTCAGGAACTATTAATGTATTTTATAGCAATTATAGAGGTGTTATAAGTAAAACATAAAAAATAGAATGAACTTGGAAAGAATTTCAATGAAATGATATAATATTTATATTAATGAAAAAATGAAAAAATATTTAGGATATTAAATAAGTGTAAAAATCATGGAAGTATTAAATTGCAATTATTAACATATGAATGTTATTTGGATTAAGTGGAGGATAAAAATGGATAAAATATTAATTACAGGATCAGAGGGATTTTTTGCTTCAAGGTTTATAGAATACTATAGGGATAAGTATAATATTATAGAATTTGGAAGAATGGAACTAGATATAACTAATGAAGAGAAAACTATTAAAATTATAGAAAATAACAAACCAGATTATGTAATACACTCTGCTGCGCTATCAGACACTGGAACTTGTGAAAGAAATCCAGAGTTATCCTATGATGTAAATGTGAGAGGAACCATAAATGTAGCAAAGGGATGTAAAAATTCTAATAGTAAATTGATATATTTTAGCTCAGATCAGGTATATAGCAATAATAACTCCTTAGGTCCACACAATGAGGATAGCATTTTAACTCCAAAAACAGTGTATGCTGCTCATAAAATAGAAGCTGAGAAAAAAATATTAGGGTTACTAATATACATTTTTTATCATCAGACGAAGCAATTAAAAAATGTATAAGAGATTTTTCCTTTAAAATATAATAATAAAGAACAGGTTACAAATTTGCGCTATAGAAGTAATGTACACTGTAAAAAGTTAGGTACAATGGGATGAAGATATATAAATCCCTCAAATCTGCACGACCACAACAACTTCCTCTTTATATATTTTTATAGAAAAAATTTTATATCCAATAATATAGTTTTATGGAGGATGAAATGGATAAAAAGATACTTATAGGAGAAATGGCTAAGATTCACAATATATCAACTCAGACACTAAGGTATTATGATTCTATTGGATTACTTAAGCCTAGACATAAAGATGAAGAGAATGGATATAGATATTATGATATTGAACAGTTTGCTCAGCTTGATTCTATTTTATTTTTAAAAAAGCTGGGAATGCCCCTTAAGGATATAAAAAAGTATTTTTCAAATAGAAATCTCAAAATACTAACTGATCTCCTTAATAAGAAAGAGAAGGACATAGATAAGGAAATTGAACTTTTGGAAAGATATAAAAAAAGTATCTCTAAAAAGCTTGAGTTTTTGGAAGCAAGTATAGAAGAAGCTAGACTTGAAGAATGTGAACTAATTGAGTTAGAGGATAGAGATATAATATATATTTCTTTAAATGATAGAACAGATATATATAGTGTAGAATATGGAATAAAAGAATTAAGTAATAGATTAGGAGATAATCTTTGTTTATTTGATGGAAGAATAGGAGCTTTTATCTCACAAGAAGATATTTTAAATAAAAGGCATACTACCTTCAGAGATATTGCTTTAATTTTTGATCATGGCATTTTCAACCATAAAAATATAAAAACTTTGCATAAAGGAAGATATGCAAGGATAATTTATAGAGGACTCTATGATTATGCAGAAACCTACTTTAATAAGCTGATAAAGTTCATGGATATAAATGGACTAGAAAGTGTTGGAGATGGTATAGTTCTTACCATAACTGATTCTGCTTTTTCTTCAAAGGAAGAAGAGTATTTAACAGAAATACAGATTCCTTTAAAATAAAGGATTGACATTATAGTTACTATAAGGTTTAGAATATTAACTTGTGAGATATAAGAGTGTTACAGTAGTTACACATAAGATAAATTATTTTAAGTAGGTGATATTATGAACTTTGTAGAATTAACGGAAATGAGATTAAAGAAATTATTGATAAAATTTTTGTTTCCTAGCATATTAGCTATGCTAGCAACGTCAGTAAATATTCTTTGTGATACCATATTTATAAGTCAAGGAGTTGGAAAAGAGGGCCTTTCGGCTTTAGGAATAGCTATACCTATATATAATGTATATAATGCAGTATCCCTTTTAATAGGAATGGGAGGTGCTACCTTATACTCTATTAATATGGGTAAAAAGAACAATGAAAAAGCAAATCAGGTCTTTAATACATCAATTTTTATAGCAATTATAATAGGGTTAAGTATTTCTATTTTTGGATATATCTTTTCAAAAAATATAGCTATAATGTTTGGAGCCTCACAACAAATATTAGGACTTTCTGATGAATATCTAAAAATAATATTATTATCAGGTATAAATTTTATATTATCAGGCGTTTTACAGGCATTTATAAGAAATGATGGTGCTCCAAAGCTTTCTATGGTTGCCGGAATTACTGGTAACATGTTTAATGTAGTTTTTGACTATATATTTATTTTTGTACTTGACATGGGTATGAGAGGCGCTGCCATAGCAACTGCTATAGCACCAATGGTAACTTTAATAATTATAGCTACTAAATTCATTAAAAAATCTGGACATCTTAGATTCAACTATAAATCAATTGAAATTCCATATATTACAAATATATTTAAGGTAGGGATATCAAGCTCATTCATTGAGGTATCTGGAGCTATTGTTATAATACTATTTAATTATATTTTAATAGATATGATAGGCGAGATTGGAGTGGCCGCTTACAGTATTATTAGTAACATTGCTTTAATTGGAGTTGCTATATTATCTGGAATAAGCCAAGCTATTCAGCCAATAGTAAGTGTTAATTTTGGAGCTGAACATTATGATAGAGTAATTAAAACTAGAAAAGCAGCTCTATTTATTGCATTAGCCTTTGGAATAGTATTTTTCTTAGTAGGAAATATCTTTACAAAAGAAGTAATTAGCTTTTTTAATAATTCAGACTTAAAGCTTATTGAAATTACAGCTAGAGGTATGAGAATATATTTCGTAGCATTTATATTTATTGGAATTAATATGGTTAATATATCATTTTTCCAAGCAATTAGTCATGCTAAGATATCAAATACCATGTCTATTATAAAGAGTTTTGCATTAGTATTAATTAATCTATGTATTCTTCCGAAAGTATTCGGTATAAATGGATTATGGTCCACTATACCAGTTGCAGAATTTATTACTTTAATCATTGGTATATTTATAGTTAAATATAATATGAATTACTTAAAGTCTAAGGCATAAAATTAATGAATAAAGTTACAGCATATAAATTTGCTTCTATGCACATTTATATGCTGTATTTTTATATAAATATATAGATGAAAATTAAAAAATTGGAAAAACTACTTCACATGTCGTAGTAATTGTGATATATTATAATTACTACGACAGATAAAGTACGATAGGCAGAGTAATTGCATAATATACACTAAAGATATAGTTATATATGAAATAGTAAGTAGTAGGTGGAGAAAGGAGGATAACATTTGATAAGTAGTGATGTTATTAGAGGATATAATGATACTATAATTCTTTTTACTCTCCTAGATAGGGAGTCCTATGGATATGAGATATCTAAAACTATAAAAAAACTATCAGAGGAAAAATATATTATAAAGGAAACAACATTATATTCTGCCTTTACAAGGCTGGAAAACAACGGTTATATAGAATCTTTTTATGGAGATGAGACCTTTGGAAAGAGAAGAACTTATTATAGAATCACACAAAAAGGACTCGATTACTATAAAGAAAAGTGTGAAGAATGGAAGGTTATTAAAGAAGTAATGAGTAAATTTATAAAGGAGATGGAGAACTATGGAGACCATTAGAAATTATTTAGAAAATATTTTTTCAAGGTTACCAAAATCAGCAGAAATTATAAAATTAAAAGATGAGTTGCTTTCTAATATGGAAGAAAAATATTGGGAACTTAAAGAAAGTGGAAAAACTGAAAATGAAGCCATTGGAATTGTAATTTCTGAGTTTGGAAACATTGATGAGTTAATAAAGGAGTTGGGAATTGAAAATAGAAAGCAATTAGATAATATTCCGACTATTACCATGGAAGAAGCAGAAAATTACATGAGGGATAAAGTTAAATATGGAAAGCTTATTGCTGTTGGTGTTATGTTATGTATATTAGCACCAGCAATACTAATGTTTACTCATAATATTATAATAGGTGGAGTATTTGGTACAGAAATTAATGTGGAAACTTTAGAAGGACTCAGTGTTATCCCATTGTTTATTCTTATAGCTATTGCTGTAGGGTTATTTATCTATGCTGGTACTCAACTTGACAAGTATAAGTATTTAGAAGATGATTTCATATGTCCATTACATGTACAGCAAAGAGTAAAAATTAAAAAAGAAGAATTCTCATCCAATTTTACTAAATTAAATATAATTGGAGTTACACTTTGTGTACTGTCACCTGTTGCGTTAATTGGTATATCAGCAATTGGAGGATATGATAATGACATATTATCTAATTATGGAGCAATTGTATTATTAATAATGGTAGCTATTGCAGTGTTTATATTTGTAAGAGTTGGGAATATAAATAATAGCTATAATGCACTTTTACAAATTGAAGAATATTCATCAAAATGTAAGGAAAATAATACAGTTATAGGTGATGTTGCATCAGTTGTATGGCCTATTGCCACAGCAATATTTTTGATTTGGGGGTTAGGATTTAATGGATGGCATATTTGCTGGATTATATTCCCTATTACTGGAATACTCTTTGGAGCTTTTAGTGGAGTATATGCCTTAATAAAGCGTAATAATAAAAGATAAATTAGTAAAATAGCTAGTCATGAACTTAAAGTTTGACTAGTTATTTTACTTTAAGCAAAGAACTCTGTTTATACTGGAGTTAATTCTCCAGTGGTGGAATCCATAATAAAACCATAGACGTTAATATCTTTTGGTATTAGAGGATGTTTTGTAATGATATCTACTGTTTCAGCTACTGAAGTATTAACATTATCAAATCCACTTAACCATGAATCAAAGTCAACTCCGAAGTATTTAACCAAATTAATTTGATCTTCAGTAATGTTTCTAAGTTTCATTTTTTCAATAATTTTTTTACTATTCATGTGTTGTGCTCCACAGTCTGTATGACCAATTACAAAAATTTCTTCAACCCCTAAATCATATATAGCTACTAATAAGCTACGAGCTATACTTCCAAAGGGATGAGATATTGAACCGCCAGCATTTTTAATAATTTTTACATCACCATTTTTAAATCCAAGGGCAGCGGGAAGTAGTTCCGTTAGCCTAGTATCCATACATGTAATTATGGCTATTTTTTTATCTGGATATTTACTTGTAATATATCTTTCATATTTTTTATTTTCTACAAATTCCTTATTGTACTTCAAAATTTCATCTATCATGTTTTCACGTCCTTAATATAAGTATTATTAAATGTAAAAAGTAAATTTTAAATAAGTTAATAGTAGTATATAAATACTTAATTATCGCCTAATAAATAGATTCTATTTTAAATATGAACTAAATACAAGGAATTTCTAATTTTTTTCACAATATAAGAAATAAATTTAAAATGAACTTGAAAATAATATAATGATTAGTTAATTATAGAAATATATAAATTATTTATAATAATTACTAGTGAATATGATGTAGTGGAATAGATTAACAATAGTATTCTTATATGATATAATATTGTTCAGAGTATAATAATTATTATGATAATTTGTTAAATTACTATCTAAAGGAAATAAAGTTATATATTTGACTTTAGGTGTTGGGGGAGTTGATGCTATGGTAGATAAACTTTCTGTTTTATTTATTTATTGGATAATCTACAGTTTGTTAGGATGGATAGTAGAAACAATATATTGCTCTATTCTTGATGGATATTTTGTGGAAAGAGGTTTTTTAAATGGGCCATTGTGTCCTATATATGGTTTTGGAGCACTTTTTGTTTTATTATTACTAAATCAATATAGTGATAATGTAGTAATAGTATTTATTTTTGGTATGATCTATACAACTATTATAGAGTATATAACTAGTTTTATTATGGAAAAATTATTTAAAATGAGATGGTGGGATTATTCTGATTATAAATTTAATATTAGAGGAAGAGTTTGTTTGAGAAACTCTTTTTTGTTTGGATTTCTATGTGTTGTACTAATTGAGATAATACATCCTTTCACAGAGAATATTATGACTAGAATTCCAATAACAATAGTATACTTATTATCTATTTGCATTTTAATATCTCTTCTAGTAGATTTATTCATATCTATAAATTCCATAGTAAATCTTAATCGTAAGTTAGAAGAAATTCATCATGTTAAAGAAGAAATATGGATTAAATTATATGAAGAGGGTATAGTAAGAAAATTAGAAAACCTACGTATAATAACAGATAGCAAATTAAATAACCTAAAGGAATTAAAGGAAAATTTAACTGAATTTAAAGAAAATATAACTATAGATAAAGTAGAAATATCCCTTCGTAAAAAATATAAGTCTCTCTTAATGGAAACTAAGTATGTGGAGCGGAGATTAATATGTGCCTTTCCTAAATTAAAATCTCAAAGATATAATGAAGCTTTACATGAATTACGAAAGGCGATAAAGGACATTGAAAATGAAGATTATTTAAAAAAAATATTGAAATTTATAAAAAAGTTATTTAAAAGAAGTAATAATTTTTAAAGTTAAAAAACATTAATTTGTATAAAAAGAGTGTATATAGTATTA
Source organism: Clostridium sp. UBA4395 (assembly GCF_002390995.1). Taxonomy (NCBI): domain Bacteria; kingdom Bacillati; phylum Bacillota; class Clostridia; order Eubacteriales; family Clostridiaceae; genus Clostridium; species Clostridium sp. UBA4395. The sequence continues at coordinate 5,721 of NZ_DGRF01000062.1, read as the reverse complement.
GAAGTATTGTCTTTAAATTAACTTGTAAAGGAGAATGATAATGTTTGCTTCAAAGGAAAATGGAGATGGAAAAAAGACTAGAATATTTATGTGGTCGAAAAATTCTACAAGAAATGATGTTATCAATATTGCTTGGCCTGTTCTGTTAGAACTTCTTATGGGTTCCCTTTTTGGAATGGTAGATATGATGATGCTTGGAAGAATGGGCGATAATTTATTGGCTGCAGCTTCTGTATCTGCTGTAGGTATGACAAATCAGCCATTATTTATAGGATTGTCTCTTGTACAAGCTTTAAATGTTGGGGGAACAGCAATGATTGCTAGATACCTTGGATCAAAAAGAACTGATAAAATAGAAAATACTTTAAAGCATGTAATATTATTGAGTTTGATAATGTTAGCTATACCTATATCAGTATTGGGAATAATTTTTACAGGACCAATTATGAAATTTATGGGGGCAGCCAATGATACATTACAAGTAGGTGGAAGTTATTTTAAAATTATTATGGTTGGGTTTATATTTCAATCTTTTAATATGTCAATATCTGCAGCACTTAGAGGTATTGGGGAAACCAAAACACCTATGAAGATAAATTTAAGAGCTAATTTTTTAAATGTTATTGGGAATGCAGTTCTTATATATGGTCTTTTGGGACTTCCTAAACTTGGTGTTACGGGAGCTGGAATATCTACTGCTATATCTAATGTAATAGCAAGTATATTTTTATTTAGGTATATTATAAAAGGTAAAAGTATAATTAAATTAGATATTAAAAAATCATTTAAAATTGATAAAAATATTATTTATAATCTAGTAAAGATAGGTGTACCTGCATCTCTTGAGCAGTTAGTTTTAAGAGTTGGAGTACTTATGTTTGTAAGAATAGTTGCAGGACTTGGAACTGTAGTGTATGCATCACATCAAATATCATTAAATATATTAAGTCTTTCTTTTCAACCAGGACAAGCTTTTGGAATTACAGCTTCATCCCTGGTAGGTAGAAGCATAGGAGCTAGAGAGCTTTCAAAGGCGGAGAGTTATGCCAAGGAAACCAGAAAGATTGGTTCCTTGATATCCACTTTTATGGCTATAATTTTCTTCTTTTTTGGTCCGCAGATTGTAGGTTTATATTCAAAGGATCCAAGGATTATACAAAATGCATCTATAGCTTTAAAAATAATAGCATTAGTTCAACCATTTCAATCATCACAACTAATATTAGCAGGAGCTTTAAGAGGTGCAGGGGACACCTTCTGGCCACTAGTTGCTACCTTTGTTGGAGTATTATTAATAAGAGTTGTTTTAGCTCACTTGCTTGTAAATATATTTGGGTATGGATTAGCCGGAGCATGGATGGCTGTATTCATGGATCAATTTGTAAGATGGTTTTTTGTTTACATGAGATTTAGAACAGGAAAATGGAAATATATAAAAATAAGGTAGATATACATATACACTATAAAGGTTATCTTAAATAGATACTTATAAAGTCTTAGTATGGATAATATTTAATTTACTTTACTTTAGGGTTTATATGATTAGAGTATAGTGTAGTAATGAATAAATTATAAGTTAAGAGGGAAAGCATGGATGAAATAAAAAAAATATTTGATTTAAATATTGGACTAGTATTAGCCGGTGGAGGTGCAAAGGGTGCCTATGAGGCAGGTGTATTTAAGGCACTTTGGGAGTTAGACATAATAAGAAGAGTTTCAGTTGTATCAGGAACGTCAATAGGTACAATAAATGGACTTTTATTATCTATGAATGACAATAGTATAATGGACAAAAGTTGGTCAAGTCTAACTTATTCTAGATTTATTAATCATGAAAGCTTGGCAAGAGATTTAAAAATTTCTCAGTTAATAAAAAAAGCTAAGAATATAGGCAAGGAACAAAAATTTAATGAACTGCTTAGTGTAAGTGATATAGGTTTGCTTTCTCAAAGTGGCATACGTAAGTTTATTGAGGAGTATGTTGATTTAAAAGTAATTAAAGAGTCAAGAAAAACTCTCTATGCATGTGCATATAATATAGACCTGAAAACACCTGAGTATTTTAGATTAAATGATTATGATAATGAGAAACTTATAGACATTGTACTTGCGTCTTGTGCAGTACCATTTATTTTTAAGCCTATAAATATAAATGAGTATAGATATTCAGATGGGGGTATAAATAGTCCTAAATATGATTATCAAAATGCAGATAATGTACCAATAGCTCCTCTTAAAAATCATAATTGCGATATTATCATAGTTGTACATTTATCTTATAAGCATCAATTAGATAGAACAGGATTTGAAGACTGCAATATTATTGAAATATATCCTTCTATGCATTTAGAAGCAGTAAGTGTTATAGGTACAGTTAATATAAGACAAAGTACATTAAATCAACACATTGACCTGGGATATCGAGATGGGCTTTCAATCTTATCACCTATGATAATAGACATGATGAAGGGAAAATCCCTAGGGAAGTTAATTGAAAAGCATGAGGAATATAACAAAGAATTACTAAGTAATAATCATTTCTTTTAAAAAAGTGGTATCATAGATTTCCATAGATATTGGAAGCTATGATACCATTTTAAAGTTATATTTTATTCCCAATAGGTAATAGCTAAGGTCAAGTCATCTCCATCTTCATTTATGATATCATGAGTACATATATATCCAGTTTGTGATTTTTCAATTTTGGTATGAATTTTTATTTTATGACCGTAATAGGTTTCTTTTTTATATACTACTGTAATCTCACGCATTTCATAATTTAAAGCAATATCTAATGGTATAGATTCAATTATCCAACTTACATATTTTACATTATTAACATGTTGATTAGTATCTATATCACTATATCTTATATCAAATACCTTTTCAGCATCCCAACTATCTAAAGGTTTCAATGAGGAATGAATAAAGCGTTCATTTTCATCCTTGGATACATTGTATGCGGCATACATATCATCGCTTACTTTTACAGGTCGTCTTTTAGTTGAATCAACTAAGAGCCATATAGACTGTCCATCCACTACTAAGTTACCTAAACTATCTTCAATATAGTTTGTTCTATATGCGTAATATTTATAGAAAGAATTTGCTCTCGTAGATACTCTTAAATTCTCATCATACAAAGGGTATCTACTTATTTTTATATTCCACTGGGTTAGTATCCATCCTTTATTATTTGCCATTAGGTATTCTACACCAACACCACGGCTATCAGATTGTACAGAGCATATATCCATAAGATAATTCATAATAGTGGAAATTAAAGCTCTTTTCTTGGCATCCACTTCATAATAGTGTACATTATAATTTTTACTAGTTATTAAACTCATGCTATTCCTCCTGTGGTAATAATAAATGTTACTAAGGCATAAGAATATTTTACCACAAACTTAGAGGAGATTTTATGTTTATAATTGAACTAATTTGTAAATATTATTTTCCTTTTAAGAATATTAAAGTTTACTATTAATAGAAAAAGAAAATTTACTTGTGTAAATGAATTATTGTATATAAACAGTTGATAAAATTAACTGTTTATATATTAGATTTAATAGTATAATTAGGGTATCTTATTGTAATTTAGGAAGGAATGGATATAAGCTGTGATCGATATAAAGCTTGAAACATTTATTACTGTGGCTGATACAAAGAACTTTACACGAGCTGCCAACATATTAAATATGACTCAACCTGCAATTTCTCATCATATAAAACTTTTAGAGGAATATTACAATGTGAAGTTATTAGAGAAAAAAAATAAGAACATGGAGCTTACGGAGGCAGGAAGGATACTTTATAAATATGCTTTAGAAATTGATAAAATAAGCAAATTGGCAAAAAACCATCTTTCAAATGAATCATCTATTATAAAGAGATATAATGTAGGTGCAACTCTTACTATAGGGGGATATGTACTTCCACCTATCATAGGAAATTATAAGATGAGCAACAAAAACATAGATGTAATACTTCATGTAGAAAATACAGGGAATATAATTCAAAAACTCTTTAGTGGTGAGATTATATTGGGTGTTATAGAAGGCCCTTTTGATAAAAGTAAGGTGATTTATGAAAAATTTAAAGATGATGAACTAGTATTTGCTATTTCAAAAAGTCATGAAATGGCTAAGAAAAAGAAAATAACAATGGATGAAATTCTTTCAGAAAAGCTTATACTAAGAGAAAAAGGATCTGGGACAAGACAGATATTTGAAGATTATATGGTGCATCAAGGATTTGAACCTAAGAATATTAATCCTTATATGGAAATTGGAGATATAACAGCAATTATGTCTTTAGTAGAATCTGGACTTGGAGCAACGGTGGTATCAAAGGAAGCATTAAATTCACCATTGATGTGTAAAAAATTTAAAGCATTATCAATCAAAAATATGAAAATGAAAAGAGAATTTAACTTTATATATTTAAAAAACTCAAATATGGATTTTATAAAGAACTTTATTGATTTTTGTAAAAAGCAATGTGATGAGACTGAATTAGAATAAAACATCTTCTAATTTAGTCTCTATTTTATATTTAAGTTATCCTAAGTATAAAGAATCTTTATTTTACTATAACTAATCTTAAGTTCACTTTGTAAAATTGCAGAGATATAATAAACATGAAAATATTACAAGGATATGAAAAGTGCAGAAAGATTAACAATTAGAATGTCAATACATGAAATAAAGAAGGGTAGTGAAGAAAATGGCAATAATAGCATCAGCAGAAGAAAAATCAAAATTAAAGGGGCAAGGATTTCTTCCACAAAGAGATGGAATACACTTTGCATGTAGAGTGATAACTGAGGATGGATGCTTAAATTCAAAGGAAACAAGAGTCCTTTCTGAAATAGCTGAGAAATATGGAAGAGGATATATGAGTTATACTACAAGACTTACAGTAGAAATTCCATGGATAAGATTTGAAGATATTGAAAAGGTAAAAGAAGAGCTTAGTGAAGCAGGACTAGAAGGTGGAGGGACGGGTCCGAGAGTTAGACCTGTAGTAGCGTGCAAAGGAACTGTATGTATATTTGGGCTTTTAGATACACAAGAATTAGCAAGGAAAATACATGAAAGATTTTATAAAGGATATTACAATGTACTTTTGCCACATAAGTTTAAAATAGGTATAGGTGGATGTCCAAATAACTGTATAAAGCCAGACTTAAATGATTTTGGCATAATGGGTCAAAGAGTACCAGATTGTAATGAGGATTTATGTTTAGGATGTAAAAAGTGTTCAGTAGAAGAGGCTTGTAAAAAAGGAGCAGCAAAAGTTATTAATGGAAAGCTTCAAATAGATAGGGAGAAGTGTACAAACTGTGGACTTTGTATAGATAAATGTCATTTTGGTTCAATGGTATGCAAAAAAGATGGTGTAAAACTATTTATAGGTGGGAAATGGGGTAAAACTCCAAGACGTGGTGAACCATTGAAAGGAATTTATTTATATGATGAGGCTATGGATATAATAGAAAAAGCAATTTTATATTATAGAGATAACGGAAAAACTGGAGAAAGATTTGGTGATATGGTAGAGAGAATTGGATTTGAAGAAGTATCTAAAGGAATATTAGGTAATGAAATTCTCCACGAGAAAGAAGAAATATTAAAGGCAGAGGTCCACACCAAGAGAAATTATTCCTGTTAATTAAAATATAGAAATAAAAAAGTAAGGGGCTTTCGCAAAATAGAT
>NZ_DGRF01000064.1:0-23206 GCF_002390995.1 Clostridium sp. UBA4395 | reverse complement strand
ACCTTTGGTTAATTATGGAATTTAATAAATTAGTTCAATTTGTTATTGCAATTTGCCATTTTTAATTATTATTAAACCTTATTTTCTTTGTTTAACTATATTAGGCATATCTATCTTTGTGTTATCTATAATTAAATCTACAAAGGAACAAGGTATATCAATGGTTTCATATAATTTATATGCTGGAATATACCTATCATTATATTTGTTTAATAACATTTTCAAGTTAACATTCTTAAATATATCTCTTTCAGAAGCACGTCTTAATTGTTCATCTATTTCAATTATAATCATAATACTATAATCATAATATTTCTTAAATTCATTTTTAAATATAAATATACCCTCAATTATGAGTATCCCTTCACTATCTAAGGAAATATCTAATTTTTTTGTATATTCATCCTCTAGTGTATCTAAAACAAAATCACTAAATTCTATTTTCCCTGCTGTTCTGGCTTTTTTTAAAATATCTCTTTCAAATTTCATATAGTCAAAGTTGTTATAATAGTGTTGTTCCCAACATGGTAATTCACCAGAGTAGCGTATATCTCTTTTATTACAGAAGTCATCAATTGAAACTACTTCAGCCTTTATTCCTGACTTTACTAAAGAATTTTTAATATTTTGAGATAAAGTGGATTTTCCTGAACATCCTTGTCCATCAATTCCTACTATCAAGCATCTATCTTTTATCACTAATTTCTGAGCAATTAATTTTTCTACTATATACTCAGTTAATTCATTACATTTCAACTTTATTCCTCCATTTAATGTTATGACTAATATATGTTGTAATTATAACATTTACTTCAATATAATGTATATATAAGTAATTTATTAAATACTAGCTAAATAGAAATGCTATGTTGTTCTCAACATAGCATTTTAATAATTAAGATTACACTATTAATCTTAATTTTATTAACCTTATTATCCTCTTGATTTCCCAGTAATGTGTTCTATTTTAATTTCTACTATTTTTGCACTATCTTGTGCTCTTTCAATATATCTTTTACCTTCTTCTATGAAGCTTTTAGAATATTTTTCAATAAATTTAAATAAAATATCTCTCTTTAGAACTCCAGTTAGTTCCTTTGCTTCTCCAAAAGCTATGATGCTTTTGTAATTTGTACTAAACTTTCCTGGTAATACTTCAGTATCTGTAACAACACAAAAGGATACTTTGTGATTTTTTTCAATATTATCAAGCTTATGCCCTTCTTTAGCACAGTGAAAATATATTGAGTTATCTTGGTAAACATAGCTTAATGGTACAGTATAAGGATATCCATTTTCACTAATCGTTGCTAAAACTCCATATTCTCCATTAGTTAAAATTTTTTCTATATCCTCACCAAGAACTTCTCTATCCTTTTTTCTCATTTCTTTAAACATATAAATATCTCCTTTAAATCTTATTTATAAAATCACCTAATTTAACCATGAAAATCCTCTAAAGCCCCATGGTGACAACAACTATTTAAATAGTTAACATTTTAAAATTTTATATATATAACTTTTAAAAATTTTAAATAGGAAACTATGTGATAGTTTCCTATGCATATATTCGATATAACTTTATCTTATCCTTCAATAAAATATAAGTCCAAAACTTACTTACAATCTTTTTAACTCTTAATTAAACTAATCTAACGAATCCTTTTTTATATTTAAAAATCAGAAAACTTCCTTGTCTAATCTCAATTATAATGTAATTAAATTATATAACTAGATTCACAATGCCCCAAATAATACTGTCTACTCCTTTTCTCGCCATGTCTAACGGGATATCTAAAAAATTAAACATTAGTAACGCAAATATAATTAATTGACCATATCTTTCATACTTCATAAACTTAAAGTATTTCTCCTCTGGTAATAAAGCTCCAATAATTTTGGCACCATCTAGTGGTGGAAATGGTATCAAATTAAACACGCCTAGTCCTATGTTGATTATATAAGTATAATTAAGAAGATTGAATATGAACAAAATCACATCTCCACCATAACCTCCTGTGACTTTTAGAATTATTTCTATAACAAAAGCGCATATAAGAGCTATTAAAAAGTTCATCATAGGACCTGCTAATCCTACCAGTGCCATGCCCTTTCTTTTATCCTTATAATAATATGGGTTTACTTGTACAGGTTTTGCCCATCCGAATCGAAAGAATAAAAGGCATAGTGTTCCTACTGGATCCAAATGTGCTAATGGATTTAGCGAAAGACGTCCTGTTACCTTTGGTGTTGGGTCTCCTAGCTTATATGACACATAACCATGGGCAAATTCATGAAGAGATACTGCAATAAGAATAGCCGGTATAAGATAAATTAGTTCTTTTATATTCATAATTACTTTGCTCCTTTTGAATTCCTATTTTACTACATATTGCTTCTTTATATAGTATATTATTATTTATTTGTTACATTTTCAATAAGTAATTTATTATGTTCACATATTAGTATTATTTTATCATCATTGTCCTTTTCTATTTTTTACTATATAATATATAATATGGTTGTATGATTATAAAATAATAAAGGAGATTTTTATGGATATAATAACAATTTTAGTTCTTATTATTAGTGGAATACTAATTTTAGTTTTAAAACTTGATTCAAATTATATACTTACCTTACCTGGTTTCTACTATATATATATAAGTGTATGCGCTTTTTTAAATAAACCTAATTGGAATCTAAAACGCTCTATAAAGTATACTGAAAGAAAATATGTAATAGATAATAGAAAAAAATACCTTAGGTTAGAAGGATTATTTCATTTGATAACAGGTTCACTATTGGTTTTTTATCCCTATTCATCAAAATATTTTACTGAAGGGACTTACTTTATATTTGTAGTAGTTATTTTATTATTATTACTATTAATTTATTACATTTATTTACGTATAATTTTAAAAAGAAAAAATTCTTAGTTGCATGGCCTTGCTATCCTATACTATAATAGATAATGAAATTAAGTTTTTCTTAGATTTGGTAATTTAAAAAAGATTGATTATTTTATCTAAATCTTATAAAACTAAATATAAACAGAAAGATTAAAGGATGTTTGATTATGGAATTTCAAAAGTGTATAGAAACAAGAAGAAGTATTCGTAACTTTAACTCAAAAGAAGTAAGTAATGATATTATAGAGGCGATAGTAAACGCTGCTGCTTATGCTCCGTCTTGGAAAAATTCTCAAGTAACTCGTTACTATGCAATTAAAGATGCTAAAGTAAAGGAAGCAATAATAGACGCAATGCCTGACTTTAATAAACCTTCATGTAAAAGCGCTCCTGTTATTATAGTATCTAGTGTAGTTAAATTTAGATCTGGTTATACTCGTGATGGTGGCTTTGACTCTGCTAAGGGTGATGGTTGGCAAATGTATGATTGCGGATTATCTAACATGATTTTCTTACTAAAAGCTAAAGAACTAGGTCTAGGTACAGTTATTCTAGGTATCTTTGATGAAGCAAAGGTAACTGAAATTGTTGGAATCCCTGATACAGAGGAAATTGTTTCAGTTATTCCTATTGGGTATTTTGATGAAGAAGTAGCAATGCCAAAACGTAAGTTTGCAGATACTATTTTAAAAGTAATAGAGTAATTATAAGAAGGCTAACTCAAAATTCTGAGTTAGCCTTTTATTAAAATTATAAAATAGTTAGTTTTAACTTGGATCAGGTATTCTACATAATCTTATTGGTCTGCTAGAACCATTATCTCCACAACATACTTCCGTTACTCTTATTCTTACATCTTCTGTAACTCCCCTAATTTCTATTTCATAGGTATCTGGAATGTTACGGAAAATAACTTCCCTACATGAGCATGGTCCAACTGTTATACAAATAGTGCAAACTCTACATTTATCATTACATATATTTTTTCTGCGTATTTCTAATTCTACTGAGGTCCTAGAATTATTTCTTATATTAATAAATAAATTAGCTATTCTACATTCTCTTCTTACTCTACCAGTAGTTAAAGCAAACTTGCTTTTACAATTCATACAAGCTATTATACAGTCCAGTTTACATTGAATTTCTCTATTTCTAGCTTCTAATCTACATATGGTCTCCTTAACATTTCTTTCTATAGCTCTAACTTCTCTTTTTATCTCTGCTAATCCATAACGTGGATTTGTAATAATATTATAAACATCTTCAACGTCTGGTTTTTTATGATGTCCCCTATCCAAAATATTCAATTCACAGTCATCGCTTTCCCCTTTAATCATGGATTCTTTTTGTTCCCCCACTGCTAAATCACCTTGGCTATCAGACATTATATCAGAAGAATTTGTTATATCCTTTACTTCAATATTTTCTATGCTATCATTTTCTACTATATATTCCATACTATCACTTTCTCCTCTCATATATGTGAAGTATGACAGTGCTGATTTAATAACTAGAGGAAGAGTTTTATCATAATGACCTACACCTATATATAAACTATTTCCCTCAATCTTAAATTCACTAGCTACTTCTATATTTATTTCACTATAACTTTGATAAGCACTAGATTTTAGAACTGATAACTTACATTCTTTTATATTAACTTCTGCATTTTTATCTCTATCTAATTTAATGCTGTCTATGCCTTCAAAAGTCATATTAATAATTTCTGGATTTGTTCCTTGCTGAAGTATAAATTTATAATCTAGCTCCCCATTATTAAAGTCAAAACATAAATCTATACCGTGATAAATTCCTTTATACCTTATTTGTGAATAAGTAGGTACATCTATAACTTCTTCATTGGGTACATCAAAATCAAAATAATTTTTCTTTTCATCACCTTCACCTTCTCCTATGATTTCAACATCTGGTAATGAATTCTTAAGTAATATCTTAAAAAAATTAATAGTTTCAGTATTCTTAGTTTCCTTTAATTGTTCTTCATCGTAATTAAGTGTTGTTACACCATCAGTCTCTTTGAGCCCAATAATTATCTCATTTTTAAGAAACATTATAATATATCCATCATTAGTAACTGTATATTTTACATCTTTATGATTCTGTCCATTATTAAATTCAAAGGGATAAATATTATTTGAATTTACTTTCTCATCCATATCATTTAACATTCTAAAACTCCTTTTTAATTCATTTAAAAGCTTATCATTATTAATGTATTCCAAAGTAAAATTATATGTGAAGCTATTTCATAATTATAATAAATTTTTATATTTATAATACTTCTAAAGCTTAATTATAATTATTTAATTCTTTAGTTATAAAATAAATTGTTTGATATTAAATAATTCTATAATTCCAAAGAAACTTTAATACTTTGAAATTAATAATAACCTTTTCCACTTTCCTTATACTTCATTTTTTTTCATTTTCACATAAATATTGACAATATATAAATAGGATGTACAATATAAATAGAATGCTTACTTTAATTTTAAAATTTTATTATGATTGGGGGTAAACGTGTAGGTATGTCTCATTCTGATATAAGGACTGCTATAATATGTGAAAATTTATCTAAATTTAATGATGTATGTGAATACCTAAGGTACAATTCTGATAATTATTTAGAATCCTCTATTTGTAAAATAAAAGCTATAGAAGAGATTCATAATACTTATCTATATCCTAGGGATAAAAAAGTTAGAAGACCTGTAATGAATATTTTACTAATAATTGCATTTATATGTTTTATATTCCCATTTGCTTACACTTATTTTTTTGAAGGAGAAATTTTTTGGAATACATTAGGGCTAGGTGCAGGCTTTTGTCTCGTTCCTCTAATTATTTGTCTTTTATTTGCAAACCCAGATAAACATGCTTATTTTCATCTTGATGAGAATACAGATTTTTTCATAAGGGGTAATATTTTAATAAAGTTAAGTCCAAATGATTTAACTAGAACTGATTTTACTATTAATGTGAAATACATTGATTTAAATAGTATTACTAAAATCAAATATAATACGTTTTCAAAACTTTACTCAATTACGGGTATTAATTATTGTTGTGATTTATCACCTAACTCTGCGAAGGAAATAATAGACACCATAAGTCCTAACTATTTCCAAAGATATTATAAGGAATTTCATATCTATGATACTTTTTATAATGGTGACTTTATTAATGAAATAACTGAAAAGTTCTCACTACCAGATATAGAGGAATATTGTGAATCCCCTGAGAAAGAAAAAGAATCTCCAGAAGACTTCAGCTATCTTTCTATTGGCTTTTGGGGGTGTATTGGACTCTCTATCATCTTATTATTTGAACTTTACTCTTCTATAGGATTAATTCTTAAAACTCACTATTACTTTAATGATCTTATTTTAAATATATTATTTATATTAGTTATAATTGGACTTTTAACTTCCTTAAAAGCCTTAATCATTAGATTTAAAAAATGCAAATTAGAAATTTGCTGTTTCAGTTCAGAATTGCAATATTTAATAGGATTAACAATATCTTCATTAATATTATTTATAATAACAAAAATATTCTCCTCATCATATATAGAGAAATTTTCCTATATAAGTTGTATTATAGCTATTGTTTTCGGGTTAACTTGCTTTTCTTATTACTATTTTGGTATAGGACATAAATTATCTCATTATAGGTTTTTAAGTTCTAATCTTGCACTTTATCTTATAGTCTTGTGTCTTATTTTAGGCGTTATAAAAGCAAATATTGAATTTGGGTTTATTCCCGGTTTATCTATTATAAATTTACTGGCTTTTTTTTATTCTTGTAGTAGATCAGGCAATATAATACGAAAATATTTGAATAGAGATAAGGTTGTTATACCACCTTATAAGAATTCCACTAATAAGACTAGAGGATTTTTGGAGTAATTTAACTATATAGGGGGGATCTTATTGGTAAAAAAGTTTTATATACATAGTAACATAGATAATATAGCTGAATGGGTTATGGCACTAATATTAATGATACCTATAGAAGTGCTAGCGATGCTTGTATGTGTAAGTTTTATTAAGAATGAATATATAAAAGAAGGTATCCTTAATGACTTTTTAGAACCCATATTTATAGGTACTGCAGTTTTAAGTGCTACTGTTTTGACTTTGATTGCTATTATTATACTTATAGTTAGATTTAAGGTTTCCAAGCATGTACCTATAGATATATTTTATGGTCATTTATATGAACCTGCTGAAAGCTTAGTCTATGCTATTGATTATGATAAAAATATCTTATTCGCATATGAATATGAAGATTACAGCAAGAGCACAAAGTCACCTTCATTATTTAAAAAAATATTTAGCAACACTCTATTGAAAAAATTAACAAATGAAAAATCTAAGAGAAATCCTCAAACTTTAGATGCATGTACAAAAGTTAGCAATAATGGACCTACCTTAGTTATGAACTTTGAAATGCAAAATTTTTCAGTTGTAGAGAATAGAAGAGGTTATATTGTTCTAAAGACTGATGGAATAGAACATAGTGAAACAGAAAAAAAATCCAAACGTAAAACTTTTATTATAACATCTAAATATAAAAAATATAGAAGACTAAAAAAATTTATTTTAAAAAATGAGGTACAATAATGAGAAAAAAATTATTACTCTTCATTATAATTCTAATATCTGGAACAATAATTTATTATAATAAATATAGCAACATAATGGAATCATATACATTAGAAACTGAAAAAAAAATACATGATGCAATGGGTAAAAATTTACCCTATTATAATATAGATAAAGACTGTAACTATATTACATGCGAGTGGAAGCCTACTTCTAAGTCTGAAGATGATAAAAAATGGCTTAGCCATATAGATAACGCTTATCATGAATTTTACTTTATTTCTTCTACTACTAATAATAACCACATCCTAAAAAATACCACAAGTAGTAGATGGGACCTTTCTGAGCTTACTGAAAATGCTTTTAATGATTGTTATGAAAGTGGTAAAGCATTAAATAACTTTTTTGGAGAGGAAGTTATTAGATATGAAGATTTTTTACAATTTAAAAGTATATATGAAGAAAGTGAAAATCATGATGCTTATTTACGAAAATTAAGTCCTAACTACGAATCTATTTACACTATTATGATATATGGTTTATACCTAGATGAGGGCGAACTATCATATACTATAAACCTTAGCATAAAACCTAGAAAATAGTACTTCTAATAATATTCAAAAAGAACTATAGGAAGGACATATATCCTTTCTATAGTTCTTTTTCATTATTTGTGTGTTGTAATTTAAGGTTAACTGTCTACTGTAACATATTAAAGAGTGATAATACTTAACATGTTGGGAATATCAATAGACAGAAGATAACTTTAATAAATCTACATTTTCCCCGCCTTTTCTACACATGCCTTCATAGCTTCAATGACACTGCTACGTAAACCTCTTTCTTCTAAAACTCTTACTGCTTCTATAGTCGTGCCTCCTGGAGAACATACCATATCCTTTAATTCTCCTGGATGTTTACCTGTTTCCATTACCATCTTAGCACTGCCATAAACTGCTTGAGCTGCAAATTTGTAAGCTTTGTCTCTTGGCATTCCTTGCATTACTGCTGCATCCGCCATGGCTTCTATAAACATAAATACATAAGCTGGTGAACTTCCACTTACAGCCATCACAGCATCCATCATTCTTTCCTCTACAACTTCTGCCTTCCCAAATCCACTTAAAATATTACATATATAATTTAATTCTTCTTCACTCACTAAAGCATTTTTACACACTCCAGTGATTCCTTCTCCTACAAGAGCTGGGGTATTTGGCATAGTTCTAACTATCTTCACAGCTCTTCCAAATTGACCTTGTAATTTTTCAAGACTTTGACCTGGTGCTATAGTTACTACAATAGTTTCATCCTTAATCACAGATGAAATTTCTTTAATTACATTATCATAATATTGAGGCTTAATAGATAAAACTACCACATGACTATTCATTACTACTTCTTTATTATCAGCAGTAATATTTATGCCTAGCTCCTTATTTGTGTTAGCTAATCCTTCAGCATATGAATCAGAAGCTATAATTTCCTCTGCACTAAGAATCTTAGATGAAATAATTCCTCCGATCATAGCTTTTGCCATATTGCCACAACCAATAAATCCTAACTTCATTGCCATTTTAAAGACTCCTTTATATTTATATTTTTTATAATATGCTCCACCTGGTATTAACTCGGTGGAGTAACTTCCGCTAACTAAATCAAAGATTCTCTTTTTTAAAAGGACACTCCTTCTCACATAGGTTTGAAGGAGTAACTTCCACTAACCAAATCATAGATTTTACCTTTTAAAAGGACACTCCGCCTCCCATTCACTCGGTGGAGTAACTTCCGCTAACTAAATCAAAGATTTAGAGCGTCAGTTGAATCGCTGTTCTGTTCTGTTTATTATTTCATCCTGAAGTTCTTTGCTTAGATTTCTGAAGTGGTCACTGTAACCTGCAACTCTTACTATTAAATCCTTGTAATCTTCAGGATGTTTTTGAGCTTCTATTAAGGTTTCTCTATCAATTACATTGAATTGAATATGATGTCCATCCATATTGAAGTAAGCTCTTACTAAGTTAGCCATGTGGTCTAGTCCTTCTTCTCCTGCTACTACACTTGGATTGAATTTTTGGTTTAAAAGAGTTCCTCCAGTTCTTAGATGATCCATCTTAGATGCTGATTTTATAACTGCTGTTGGTCCATTTGTATCTGCTCCCTTTTCAGGTGATATCCCTTCTGATACTGGTTTATGAGCAAGCCGCCCATTCGCACTAGCTATCATCACCTCTCCAAAGTAAACGTGACAAGTTGTAGGTAGCATATTGATTCTATAACATCCACCTTTAACATTTGGTCTACCAGTTATTATTTTATTATACGCATCAAATACTGATGTCATGATTTCATCAGCATAATCATCGTCATTACCGTATTTGGGAGTTTTATTTCTAACTAGATTTGCAATTATCTCATTGCCTTTAAAGTTATTTTCTATGGCTTCTATCAATTTTCCCATGGTAAATTTCTTTTTATCATAGACATTATATTTTATAGCAGCTAGAGAATCAGTAATAGTTCCTATACCAACCCCTTGTATATAGTTAGTATTGTAACGAGCTCCCCCTGCATTGTAGTCTTTTCCTTTTCTTATACAATCATTAGTTATAATTGAAAGAAAAGGTGCAGGCATATAATCTGCATATATTTTTTCAATGATATTACTTCCTTCTATTTTTATATCGGCAAAATATTCTATTTGTTTTTTATAAGCACTAAATAACTCTTCATAGTTTTTAAAGTCCTTAGCATATCCTAATTCTAATCCTAGTTGCTTACCACTTACTTTATCATATCCATTAAATAATGTTAATTCTAATATCTTCGGTAGGTTAAAGTATCCTGTTAAAATATAAGCTTCATTTCCAAATGCTCCAGTTTCAACACATCCACTAGTACCACCTCTTCTTGCATCCTCTATGGATTTACCTGCATTAAGAAGTTCTTGTACAATGGCCTCTGTATTATAAAAGGCAGGTTGACCCCATCCCTCTCTAGAGATTTCACAAGCCCTTTTTAGGAATCTCTTAGGGGTTTTCTTACTGATTTGTACATTGGAGCTTGGCTGAAGTAGCTGCATTTCATCCATGCAATCTAGGATTAAATAACTTATATCATTTACTCCATCTTGCCCTTCAGGTGTAATTCCACCAGTGTTAATGTTAGCAAAGTCAGTGTAGGTACCACTTTCCTTTAAGGTTACTCCTACCTTTGGAGGTGATGGTTGATTATTAAACTTAATCCATAGACATTCCAAAAGTTCCTTAGCCTTATCTTCATCTAAAAAACCTTCCTCTGCATCTCTTTCATAGAAAGGATTTAAGTGTTGGTCAAGTCTTCCTGGACTATATGCATCCCAAGGATTTAATTCTGTAGTTACTCCTAAATGAACAAACCAATACATCTGCATTGCTTGCCAGTAAGTCCTTGGAGCATGAGCTGGTACTACTTCACAGTTCTCTGCAATTTGAAGCAGCTCCTTTTTTCTTATAGCATCTGTTTCTTTGCTAGCTAGATCTCTAGCATATTTAGCATATCTGTCTCCTAGAATCATAATAGCATCACAGCTAATACTCATAGCATTTAGTTGCTCTCTTTTAGAAAATGCTTCTTTGTCATTTAAAAAATCCAATTTACATATAGCTTCCTTAATTTCATTTTTATAATCTAAGAATCCTTTTTTGTATATATTTTCAGAGCCTACTGTATGACCTGGACCTCTTTGCTCCATGAACTCAGTAAAAATTCCACTTTCATAACATGACTTCCACTTATCACTCATGGCATTTATAATTTTATTTCTAATAGATCTTTTTTCCCAGTAAGGAATAATTTCTTCCTCTTGAGTTATTAAATCCTCTTCATTTACTTTAAAGCAAATTAATTCTCTATCATTCATTATGTGCATATCTTCAAGGGTATGACAACATAGTTCTGGAAATGTTGGAGCTGCCTGTGGTCCATCTCCTTTTTCTCCAACTATAAGTTCCCCATCATTAATGCATAAAGTTTTGTTCTCCATAAAATACTTAAATGCTAAAGCTCTCATTTCTGGAATTGATACAGAACCTTCATACTTCTTATAGGCCTCAGTCATTAGCTTAGCTCTCTCCATATATATATGAGGAACAGTGTTTACACTTTGAGTCCTTAATTTTTTTATTCTTTCATTCATGCCTCTTTCCATGAATTAACCTCCTATTTTTATATTTATAAATCCAGCCTTTTCAAATTTCCCCTTTATAGTCTCCAATCTTTCTTTACTAGGCGCTTCAAAGTTAACTCCTTCATAGACCTTTTGAAGTCTTTCATATTTGCTCTTCCCTGTATTATGATAAGGAAGTAAATTTATCTTATGTACATTTATATTGTTCTTTAAAAATTTTATTAATTCTTCTATAGATTCATCATCTGCATTAACCCCTTCTACCAAGGGTATCCTTATATTGATATTTGCTCCAGCTTCACTTAACTTTCTTAAGTTTTCAAGAATAAGATTATTAGACTTTCCTATATATTTTATATGCTTTTCATTATCCATAAGTTTTATATCATATAAAAAAGTATCTACATACTTAAGTATTCTATTATAATTTTCGTAGGGAGCTTGACCACAAGTATCAATGGCAATGTTATATCCCTTTTTCTTCAACTTTTTTAATAATTCTTCTATATAGTCCATGTTTTGAGTCATAACCTCTCCGCCAGATAATGTAATCCCTCCACTTGATTCCTCATAAAACATTCTATCTTTTTCTGCTTCCTTAACAAGCTGTGCTGCTGTATATTCTTTCCCCACAATTTCACGAGCATTATTTACACAATAGTCAATACATTTCTTACAAAGGTCACACTTGATTTTATCTGTAACAACGCATTTTTCTTCCTTTGAAATTGCCCTTTGAGGACAAATGTCTATACATGCCATACACCCTGTACATTCTTCTTCATTGTACATAAGTTCTTCACTATAATTTTGACTTTCTGGATTATGACACCATAGACAAGATAGTGGACATCCCTTGAAAAAAATGGTGGTACGAATTCCATTCCCATCATGGATAGAATACTTTTGAATATTAATAATCTTTGGCAAATTCAACATATCACCTCCACTCACATTGATAAATAAAATTTACACCCTTAAAATAAATTCATATTTATGAATTTATTTAATTATATTTTCACTTTAATTATAAAATTTATTATATCCAATGTCAAATAATATACTTTCATAAATATGTTATTAATTAATCATAATACATGATAATAAAAAGCTAGCACCTAAATTTCATATTAGGCACTAGCAATTTAAATTATTTATTCTTACTATGTTTTTTTAATGGATAGATCAACTGAAATATTAAAACTACTACCAATGCTATTAAGAATAAATAAATCCATGGAGAACTTTCTGCCTTAGGATTTGATCCACCTTCTGCAAATGCAGTTACATTTGACCTAGCATAACTTAACATTACTATTAGGTATAAGATTTTATTTTTTAGTTTCATTTTACGACTTCCTTTCTATATTTATTAATATAAATAGTAAAGCCATAGTCCTTTTTCATAAAAAAACCTCCACTTACATTGATAAGTAGAGATTTTTAATATGCATAACAAACCCGCTAACCTAAATGCTTTGAATTACTCCAACCTAGATTAACGTGAAATCACATCTTATATTATTTATTATTATCATTTAAAATATAAATTTTAATATAAAAAGTGCATTATTACCTCTTCTACCCGAAAGGACATTGCTTTAACCATTAGGCAGGTCTTCCGACTTAAGATTCATATTCTACAAGCACCTTCCCAACATAATGTCAGTGGTTGATATTTTAAAAATATCCAGCTTATATCATCATCCAATACGGCAACGGGGATTGTGTTAGATTCTCACTAACTTCCCTATTAATTCCCTAAGGAAACCAAACAGTCATTTATATTGTTCTCAACTATATAATAACATAATTGATATATAATAATCAATATGCAAAATTATCTTTCTTATTATCTTTTAAACTAATCTATATAATTATACAATCACACTAGATTAAATTAGAGTTTATATTGTAATAACTTTCTTTTCTTCTGAGCTGTAAAAGTTTGCATTTGTAAAGAATTCTATATATAATGATATTTATAACTTATTATTTGTTTGAGTATTATTATAATATACATATAGGGATTTTGGAGGAATTTTAATGTCAAAGGAAAAAAAGATTGAAAAAGCAAATGCAAAAGCAAGAAAAAGATTAGAAAATGCCATGAATAATATTTATGTAAAGTTTACTTTATTTAAGGAAGTTCATGAAACTGCTTATAAATTAAATCCTGAATATAAATACTTCTGGGATAAACATCCTGAAAAAACTAAGCAGGATATACTAAAAAATCAAAAACCTATGGATATGAATCTAGGCAAAGGTAGAATTCCAGAAATGCAATTCGGTTTTGGAACCTTAGGCTTTGGTTATGGATTAAAGAGATTATTCTCTAGTGAAAGGTTATCTCCAGAAGAAAAAATAGAAATTTCTGTTACTTGTCAAAAGTTTACTAAAACTGTAAGAGCAGTAAATGAAACTCTTTGGGGAAAACCACCAAAAACTTTATAATTAGTTATATAAAAAGTGTGCAAAATCCTATGATTGTGCACACTTTTATTATATTTAATTTATTTTTATTATCTTAATTTATATACCCTTTTATTACTCTCAATATCTTCCATAATAAGATTTTTATTCATCATAAATTCTATTAAAGTTCTTGTAAATTCTTTTTTGTCAGTGACTACAGCTTTTTTTCTGCTATAAAATTGGGACGCTGTAACTCCTAAAACTTCTTGCTCTATTTCCGATTTTGTAATATACTTTTGTGTTTTTAACTTCTTAATTACTTTTTGTGCACCTTTACTATATAAAATTTGTAAAAGATCCTTCTGTTGTGCACCTGATTTTTTTAGTCCCCATGCATATATAATAGCAGTAGCTACTGCAAATAATAAAATACCTATAATTGTTTGAATTCTAATTGGCATTATTTATTCTCCTTCCCTAGGTAAAGAATAAATTTATTCTCGTGAAGAATTTGAAAAAATTTTACTAAACGGTTTAGTAAAGGCTCTGCTTCTTTACCAAAGTGTTTTTTTACCTCTTCCGAAATACCAAAAATTGTATTCATTCCATCGATATAATTCCATATAAAAGTTCCATAGGCATCTAGCTCTATATGGCTAACTTTAGGTTTGTGGAAGAATTTTTGAGCAATTCTATTATGAAGTCCTTTATTAGGTATATCTACTACTACTAGTTTTTTTTCATTTAAAGACCAAGTGTATTCTTCATTTTTCTTTGGAATGTAATCTAAATAATTTTCCTTCTGTGCATTATTTTCTTTATTCAACATGACTATTCACTTCCTATTAAATAATATCCGGCCTAGGTTTCACCTAGGTCGGATAACTTATTTTTTATTTCAATAGATTATTGCAAGGTATAATTTTTATTTTCTAATCTTCTTTTTAGACATACTGAATTTGAAAATTGTGAATATTAAGAACAAGAAGAAGATTAACCCACCTATATTACCTAAACTTATAGTTTCTGAAATATTAATTACATCACCAAGAGTAGATGCTCCAATTGGGATAATTGCAAATACTGCAAGTAAAATACCAATTAATCCTTCACCCGCAATTAAACCTGATGTATATAATATACCATTTTCAACAACTTGACCTCTTTCTTCTTCTGAAATATTTTTCTTCTTATCAAAGTATAATCTTACTAATCCACCAGCCATGATTGGTGTACTTAAGTGAATTGGTAAATAAAGACCTACTGCAAATGGTAATACAGGAATTCCTAGTATCTCAATTACAATTGCAATACCTGCACCTGCAAATACTAGTGCCCAAGGAAGATTTCCTTCCATTACACCTTCTACTACCATCTTCATTAATGTTGCCTGTGGCGCTGGTAATTCTGTAGAACCATAACCCCATGCCTTATTTAATAGGTATAATACTCCACCAATAGCTATGGCAGATACTAGAACTCCAATTAACTCACCAATTTGTTGTTTCTTAGGTGTTGAACCAATGATATAACCAGTTTTTAAGTCCTGTGATGTATCACCAGCAATAGCTGCTATAATACATATAATTGAACCAATTGCGATTGCAGCAGTCATACCCTCTTGTCCAATAGTTCCTGTAGCTTTTAAAATAATTGTTGCAAACAATAATGTTCCAATTGCCATTCCTGATACTGGGTTATTACTACTTCCTACTAATCCTACCATTCTAGAAGATACTGTAGCAAAGAAGAATCCAAATACTACAATTATAATTGCACCAACTAGATTTACAGGAATTACAGGTACTAGCCACATTAATATAATAATTATTAAGCAAGCTGCTAAAATACCTTTCATAGGTAAGTCTTGTTCTGTTCTAAGGTCACTAATAGTGTTACTTCTACCGTAGCTCTTCATCGCTTGCCTAAAAGTTTTTACAATTAATGGTAGAGACTTCACTAAGCTTAAAATACCACCCATTGCAACAGCACCTGCACCGATGTAACGAATATATTTACTCCAAATTGTAAAAGAATCCATAGCGCTTATAGGATCTGCACCTGGGTATATAACTGCATCTCCACCAAATAAACTAATTAATGGCATTAATACAAACCATGCAACTATTCCACCAGATAGCATGTATGCAGATATCTTAGGTCCACATATATAACCTACTCCTGCTAGTGCTGGAAGTACATCTATACCTACTCCAGATCCCTTATAGCCTGTAAGTTCATAATGTACTTCACTTGGAAATAACTTTAATCCATCAGCAATAAATTTGTATAATGCAGCTATTCCAAGACCTGCAAACACTGTAGAAGATTTTGCTCCTCCCTGTTCACCAGCAAGTAGAACTTCTGCACAAGCAGTTCCTTCTGGATATGGAAGCACTCCATGTTCTTCAACAATAAGAGCTTTACGAAGTGGTACCATAAATAAAATACCGAGTACACCACCACAAAGTGCGATAATTCCAATTTCCAGTAAAGATGGTGCTTCTGTTCCCCATTCTGATGCCCACATAAATAATGCTGGTAATGTGAAAATTGCTCCAGCTGCAAGTGATTCACCAGCAGAACCAATTGTCTGAACTATGTTGTTTTCAAGAATGGAGTCTTTTCTTAGAATAACGCGTATAACTCCCATTGAGATAACCGCTGCTGGAATTGAAGCTGATACTGTCATACCAACTCTAAGACCTAAGTAAGCATTGGCTCCACCAAAAAGTACTGCCAGTAAAATTCCTAAAATAATAGATGTTAATGTAAATTCGGGTACGACTTTTTCAGCAGAAATGAACGGCTTAAAACTGTCTTCTTTTTTCATCAAATTCCCTCCCTATATATTCATCTTATTACATATTGTAGCACCCCTTGTTTTGTTTTACAATATGCTATATTACATTATATTATTTTTTATGAAACTTATAACTAATATACTACTTATAGTTAATATTTTTTATAAATTATTATTTATGTTAAATATTTAACTATAACAATTTTTATTTCTTGTATTTCTAAATCAAAAGAAATAACTATCATATATATAAAATACCCCCTAGGATAGGCTATAATTAGCATATCCTAGGAGGTATATTTTAAAATTTTATATTTTCTATAAGTTTTTACTATTTCATATTAAAAGTTAACTTGTATTAATAGCATTATTGCACTAAATGCTGCTATATATCCCATTAGAGGCATGATAAATTTTAACCACTTGTCATAAGTTACATCAACCATCTCTAATGTTGCAAGAATTAATCCTGTTGGTGTAATAAAGGAAATTAATCCTAATCCGTATACATAGGCTGAAATTATAACATCTCTTGAAAGTCCAACTGAATCTGCAAGAGGAGCCATAATTGGAATAGATAGAACAGCCAGTCCTGATGAAGAAGGAATAAAGAATCCAAGTACTATAAATATTAAAAGCATTAGTACTATAAATATATTTCCATTCATACCTGCTATAGCATTAGAGAAGAAGTTAAGTATTGTATCAGAAATCATACCATTTTCTAATACAAGGTTAATACTTCTAGCAACTCCTATAACTAATGCAACACTCATTAAATCAGCAGCTCCAGTTACGAATTGGTTTACAAACTCTTTCTCCCCTAATTTTGATAGGAATCCAATAATTATACCAGTTACTAAGAATAGAGCTGTCATTTCTGCGAACCACCAATCCAAAGAAGAAACTCCATAAATCATAACTACAAAGGTTAAAAGGAATATTAACAATATAATTTTGAATCTTAAAGTTAATTCTGGTGCTTCTCCTTGACTAGCAAATTTAGCTTCAATTTTTTCTTTGTCTGCAAATGTTAATGATTTACTTGGATCTGCTTTAACTTTCTTAGCATATCTTAAAATATATATTATAGTAATTAAAGTACCAAGAACAAAAGCAATAATTCTGAAGTTAAGTCCATTTGTAAAGCTTATTCCAGCAGCATTAGAGCCTATAACTACTGAGAATGGATTTACTGTTGAGAACATACTTCCTATAGAAGAACCCATGTATATTGCTGCAATACATACCATAACATCATAGTTTGCAGCTAAGAATACCGGAACCATTATTGGATACAGAGCTATTGTTTCCTCTGCCAGTCCAAATGTAGTACCTCCAAGAGAAATCAAGAAAGTAATAAATACTATCAATATGTATTCTTTTCCTTTAGTTAATCTTGAAAGACTTGCAATCCCTGCATTAAATGCACCAATGTTATTTAATACTCCAATAACTCCACCTATAATAAATACAAATAAAATTATATCTATAGTATCATATACTCCGTTAATAGGTGATAGAATTATATCAATTATACCTTGTGGACTTTGTTCAACTTTTTCATAAGTACCTGGTATAGCTACTGGTTTATTAATACTACCATCTTCAAATTTAGAAATGTCACCAGTAACCTTAAGTTCATCTAAAGTTTCTTGAGTACCAGGCATTTCTTTTATATCTCCATTGGGAGCAGTAATCTCAAACACAGTGCTATCTGCATTATAAGATAACTTTGAATATGAACCAGCTGGTATCACATAAGTTAGCGCTGCTGCTAAAAGCAATACTATAATTAATACTGTAAAAGCAGTTGGAAATGATAATTTCCTTTTATTCTTTGCCATGTAAATCCCTCCAATAATTTAGTATTAGTGCTTGCCACATATAGTAGCTTAAATTATTTATATCTACTTTAAGCACATAGTTAATATTTTATTCATAAGCTAATAAAGATTTTCCATTAGTAACATGCTCTTAAATATACACACTTTTATGAAATAATGAGAATTTCTCATATATTTTTGTATAATTATCCTATGAATTAAGAATTTTTATGCTTTAATTTAAGACTCTAGCCCTCATCACCCTTTAAACGTTTTCAGAATCATGAAAAAATTTTTAGCCATTTCAGGCATAAATTCTATAACTCCCAGCATTTCCATCTTATCAATTTCTTTATTTATTTCATAATAATTTTATATTGTATATTATACTCATAACTTTCTTTACACATATAAATAATAGCTTGTCCTATGTACTTTAAGATTTTAGATATAAATCCAACAAATTTTGACTTTAAGAGTCAATATTTATCGATATTCTATAATTATATTACTATAAAATCACAAAAAAATAAAGTATCATATTCGCTCTTTTTCCCCTTTTTCCCCCTTATTTCTTATTAATTCTCAGTATTACACCTGTATATTCATATTTTTGTTCATTCTATGTTCATTTTTATAAGTTTTGAATTTATATTATAAAAGTATTATCGTTTTATATTTTAATTATTTTTTTTAAAGAATTGACATTAATTCCTAATGATAATATACTAAAAGTACAATACTACATTACCCATGTAATGTAGCACCTGAAACAAAGGAGGTTTACCCTTGAAAATAGATGTAAATAGCCTAGTTCCTATATATGTTCAAATTGCAAATGCTATTGAAGATGATATTCTTAGTGGAACTTTAGAAGAAAGTGGTACTTGCTACTCTCAATTAGTAATCGCCAAAGAGCTTACAGTTAACCCTGCTACTGCAGCTAAGGGAATTAATTTATTAGTAGGAAGAGGTATTCTTGAAAAACAAAGAGGATTAGCTATGATTATAACTCCCAATGCAAAGAAAAAAATTATGAATAGAAGGAAAAATGAAACCTTCGAAAAACTGGTAAAAGATCTAGTCAATACAGCAAAAAAATTAGACTTATCTCAAGATTATGTACTTGAAACTATAAAAAAACACTATAAGGAGGATGAATAATATGACTTCTTGCATTATAGCTAGAAATCTTTTTAAAAGATATAAATCTAAGGTGGCTATCGATAATCTATCTGTAGAAATAAATGAAAATCAACTCATAGGTTTAATCGGTAGTAATGGCTCAGGTAAAACTACTTTTATGAAACTATGCGCAGGTCTAATTGAGAAAACTGAAGGAGAATTAATGGTTTTAGGCGAAGACCCCATGGATAATTTATCGGTATTAGAGGAAATTGTATATAGCTATCATAATATGTCCTATGAATCTAACTTATGTCTAGGTAGAATTGTTGAGTATTATAATATGATGTACCCTAACTTCGACCTTAAGTTTGCAGAAAACCTTTTAAAACATTTTAATCTTAAAATGAAAATTAAGTATAAAAATTTATCTCAAGGTATGAGAAGTTTGTTTAACTTTATATGTGGTATTTCCTGTCGTGCCAAGGTTACCATGTTTGATGAACCAATTCTAGGCATGGATATTAAAACTCGTAAATCTGTTTATGATATCATACTACGAGATTATATAGAACATCCACGAACTATAATTATTTCTAGCCATATTTTATCGGAGTTGGAAAATATTCTTTCAGAACTAGTAATAATTAATAATGGGTCTTTAGTTTTATATGAAGCTATGGATACTATAAAGGAGTCTGCCTATAGAGTAGATGGAAATCCTGATAATTTAGTAAATTTCATTAAAGATAAAAAAGTACTATATAAAGATTTTAGTAACATAACCTCCTTTGCAATAATAGAAGGCTTAATTACAGAATCTTTAGAGATAGAGATATCAACTAACAATTTGAATATTTCAAGAATTAGTCCAGAAGAGCTATATATTTATCTGACTGAAAATAATTATAATGGAGGCATGGAGGAGTTATGGATAAAAGACAATTAAAAAATATTAATAATCTATATAAAATACGCTCAAAAGAGCATAAAAAGGCACTTTGGATAATTTATATACTACTTGCATCCTTTTTTGCAATTGATTTAATCGCAACTCTTATGGATATTTTCACTTATTCTAAAGATGTAACTACCTACAGTCTACAGACCTATACCACTAATGGTCTTTTCCTAGCAATTAGTATAAGCATCGGAACTTTATTGTGGTATAACTCCTTCAATAATCAACATCAAGCTTTTCCCCAGGATAATAAAACAAGATTTATGTCTTATGCTCTGTTTAACTACATTACTCTATTAAAAGTGTCAGTAACTTCTTTACTTTTATACCTAATTCAATATAACATTTGGGCATTAATTGGAAATTTAAATTCTAATATATCTTTTGCTTATCCTATAAATTTACCTTTCTTAATCTCTGGTTTTATAGTTAATTTACTCTATGGCTCCATGTTAATTGCCCTGACTTTGTTAATCAATGTTTTGAGTAAAAAATTTCATATTTATTTCTATATTACTTTCATAATGTTTGTAGTGGCTGCATTCTTTAACAATGGAGCTCTGTTCATTACTATTGGAAATCTTTTTAACTTTTGGACTAAAGAATCTTCCCTTGGTATGTTTGTTGTAAAGTGTACTATAACACTAATCATTTTACTTATTTTGTCTGTAATTATAAATAATACTATAGTATATTATAAAGCTGAGACTAAAAATACAACTAAATCTGGATTTATTTTATGTGGAATTGCCCTTTTCTGTTTTATCATTATGATATCTTTAAGTGTTTTCACCCATAATTATCCATACAATAGCACTAGGGAAATGGGATCTGATTCCATAGACTCTGTTAATGACAACCCCATTAAAAATTTTGAAGAAAAAGAAATAGAAATATCTCTAACTAATCTTAACACTGATATCCCTATTGAAATAGTAACTCAATTTAATGAAGATGAAGAAAATATTTTTACTACTCGCTATAGCGACTCCTCAATAGAAGAAGTTTATGAAAATATTATTGTAAAATACCATCTTCCCTGCAATGAAGTGGACTATATAAATCTTAATTATTTTAAAAACCCTATAGTTACAGCAAAACTTGAGGATAACAAACTATATATTAACTATACTTATGACGAAAACCAAAAGGTTATTCTTCTTAGCTCCTATGGTACAATGTCTCAATTTGATTGCTTTAAAGGGAAAACCCTCTTTAAATCTAAAGCAGGTCACATGACTGGTAGCAGTGATGGTAGCATAGAAATAATCTATCCTAAGGGCACAAAATTTAAAAACTAAAAAATTAAAGCCATCTGAAAGGAGTAATTTCTCCTTTCAGATGGCTTTATTATGTTATTTTAAAATCTGTTTTTTTATATAATCTAGAGTTATCTGTTCACCTTCACTTGCTACCTTATTAAGTAAAAGCTCTAATAATTCCCTACTTTTCTCATGAATAATTTGATAATCCTTACCCCTTTCATAATATATTAAGGCCGAATTATCTTTATACTTCTCTTTCTCATAATTCATACAAGCACAAATTCTGTCAATAAACATTTCAACTACATAATTATTGGGAATTTTCATACCAACTATTCCATCTTGTATTTTCGTACCATAATCAATCCAATATTCTAAGTGATGCTTATTTCTTCCCTTATGATGAAGCCAAGCCTTAGAATATCCTTCCACCTTCTTTTGTATTCCATTAGGACTAACATCTCCTCTGTAATACTTTATTCCTGCTGAAAATTCTACCCAAGAGTACTTAGAAAGATCATGTAATATTCCTTGTTTATATAACCCCACCTTAAAGCAGTATTTCATAACTAATAACTTATGCTTTGTTATAGTCTTAAAGTGATTAATTGCGTTCATTGTATTTTCATCCCCTAAAAATTATGTTTTCCCTAGTCCTATATTAACATAATTTCCTTCTCAAATAAAAACATTGAATAATAAACTAATTTAATTTATAGATTTCTTTTACCTTATCGGGTAGTTCTTTTATTTCAACTTCTTCATAACTCTTTGTTTTTTCACCCTTAACATATACCTTTAAATATCTATCAACCTTTAGTATCTTTGACGTTGTAAATGTAATTAATTTCTCATTTCCATCTTTATCATACCCATTTATTTTATACTCATACGTATTGTATCCTCCACTATTCTCACTTGTTATATCCTTATATTCACTGACAGTTTTAACGTAATACTTTGTTGAACCTAGATTAATTATACCGTTAGAACTTACTAACAATAAAACTCCACCTACTATTATTATACTTACAATAATTCCCATTAATTTTTTCATTTTATATCCTCCTATAGT
This sequence comes from Clostridium sp. UBA4395, assembly GCF_002390995.1. Taxonomy (NCBI): domain Bacteria; kingdom Bacillati; phylum Bacillota; class Clostridia; order Eubacteriales; family Clostridiaceae; genus Clostridium; species Clostridium sp. UBA4395. The sequence goes on along the minus strand of NZ_DGRF01000064.1, from coordinate 25 downwards.
TTCTTTCGTTCTGTTAAGTTATATG
>NZ_DGRF01000063.1:0-14518 GCF_002390995.1 Clostridium sp. UBA4395 | reverse complement strand
TATCGCCTAAAAAAACTTCACGTGCTAAACTTCTGATAAATAAGTTAGTAGGTTGATTTTTCAAATGAATAATTGTAGAATATTGTTCATTAATTGTGTTATAAAATTATATTAGATTTTATAAATATGGAGGTTTATAGATGTACAACAATAGAAAATTAGTTCTATATATTGCAACAAGTTTAGATGGTTACATAGCGACAGAAGATGATTCTTTGGAATGGTTGTTTAAAACTGAAGGCGAAGGAGATAATGGATATTCTGAATTCTACAATACAGTTGATACTATTCTAATTGGTAGAAGAACTTATGACTGGATTATTGAAAAAGAAAAAGGTAAATTTCCTTATAAGAATAAAAAGTGTTATGTATTTTCTAAATCAGAAAAAGGTAAGAATGAAAATGTAGAATTTATTAATCAAGATGTAGTGGAATTTACAAATAAAATCAAAAGACTGGATGGAGGAAACATATGGCTTGTTGGCGGTGGTGTTCTTCTAAATTCTTTTATTAAAGAAAGGTTAGTTAACGAATTTATTATTACTATATCACCTACACTAATAGGTCATGGAATACCTTTATTTAAAAGAAATGATTTTGAGTTAGAACTAAAGTTAAAGGGGATAAGGAGATTCAATCAATTTGTTGAACTCCATTACGAGATGAAATAAAACAATTGATATTTAATTCACAATTTTCTTAGCATATAATAAGATTAGCTTCAAGTTTATAGTTCAATATCAAACATCAATTAATTGAACAACTTCTCAAGTATAATCATATGTTATATATATAAATATTTTAGAGGGATATATGGCACTTTATTTTGATTTAAAAACTATTGAAGAACTTATAGGACATAATTACTCTAGACAACAGAAAGAATTTACATTAGATGAATTAGCACAGTTTGATGGAAATAATGGGAAACCTGTTTATGTGGCAATTGAAGGTATAGTATATGATGTGAGTAAGGTAGCAGAGTGGGCAGGTGGAAAACACTTTGGTAATACTGCAGGTCAAGATTTAACAAGTGAATTTAAGTCTTGTCATGCAATGACTAAACTTAATAAATTACCTAAAGTTGGGGTACTTAAGAAATAAATTATTTAATGGCTTTGATTAAAAATCAGGGCCTTTTTGCTTTAATATACATTTTATACTAATTATGTTATAATGAATGGAGTTCTTTGATCCGCTTTGAAGATGAAAAAGATCCTATGGCTAACTTCATTAGTAAATATTTTAAATATAAATTTTAGAAACACATTTAAAGTATAGTAATTGTAAATATATAATTGCAAGGAATTTCACCTTATGATTATCACATAACTCTATATTGAGGTATGAAGGAGGATATATGAACAAAGCAAAAATTATGATTTTAGGTACATTTCATTTTAAAACTGAAGAGAGTACTAACATTATTAAAATTCAAGATGCCAAGCGCCAGAATGAATTAAAAGAAATTATAAAGAAAATATCTAAATTTAATCCAAATAAATTATGTGTTGAACTAAGACCTAGTGAAGAGGAGCAATATAATAAACTCTTTCAAGAATTTTTATATAAATCTAATTTAGATTTAAGTAAGAGATTAGCTGAAATCGGTATAAGAGGAGCAGATTATAGCATTAATGATGCTGTAGATGAACGTATTAAATTTGCTTTTGATATAGCGAAATACAATAAATTAAATTATATATATGGTATTGATTATTATGATGGTTGGACTCAACCTCTTGTATTTGAGAAAGCTAAAGAAAATCATGCTTTATACAAAAATCTTAATGAGTCATTTATGAAATTTGCAAATAAATACTATGGATTATTTACAGAAGAAACAACCATTGAAGATATATATAGATCTTTTAATAGTAAAGAGTTTAATGAGTTCCAACATGTAACATCATTCCTGCCTTTTAATGATATTGAAATAGGAGATGACTCTATAGGGATTGACTTCGTTGCTTCATGGTATAAAAGAAATCTTCATATTTTTTCTAACTTAAAGCATATTTGTAATGATGACGATCGTGTATTAGTTTTATATGGGGCGGGTCATTTAAAGCTCTTAAGAGATTTTATAAATGATTCTCTCGATTTAGAGTATATAGAAGTTTTACCATATTTAATATAAAACATAACTCCTTTATTTTTAATGAATAAAATAAGGTTAAATTTCTTAATTTATATTTAGAAATTTTATATTAACTATGAGAAGAGGTATATTGATGGATAGCGTTAAATTTGCAGTATTTACTGATTTACATTATGATCATATCCATGATGGTTATGAAAGACTTGAAAACTTCATTACCAATATAAAAAGTCTAGATATAGATTTTGTTATTCAACTTGGGGATTTTTGTGTACCTAAAGAAGAAAATCGATTTTTACTTGATATCCTTGATAGTATAGGGAAGCCTTATTATCATACCATTGGTAATCATGATTCTGATTCATTCCCAAGAGAAGAAGTTATGAAATTTTTAAAAATGTACAATAGTTATTATTCATTTAAAATGGACAAGATTAAGTTTATTGTATTAGATACATGTTTTATAAAAACTGATAATGGATATATACCCTATTGTAAAAGAAACTATGATAAAACACAGGACATATATCCAATTCTTCCAGATTATGAATTTAATTGGCTGGAGGAGCAGTTCAATGATGATAGTGAGTATTATATTATTTTTTCACACCATAGTTTTGAAAATGAATTTGCTAAAAGAGGAGTATATAACAAGGGTGAAGTTAGAGATTTGATAAACAGAATAAATGATACAGGAAAAAAGGTGCTTTTATGCGTAAATGGTCATGACCATGGAGATTCTCTTGAAAAAATAGGACAAACATATTACTTTGGTCTTAATGCTATGTCATATATATGGGTTGGGCCTGAATATGAGCATTTCTCTTACTCAAAGGAAATACATGAAGATTACCCCTTTATAAAAGACTTAGTATTATATAATGAGGGGCTATATGCCATTGTTACAATTAACAAAGATGGGGGCATACATATACAAGGTATCAATGGAAGCTACCAAAATGTCATCCCAAAAGACTTGGGCATTGGTGATAGGTGGAATGGTCGTTCTATACTACCAAGAGTATCTTCATTAAAGGATATATAGTACTTTTATGATTCCCTAAACTACCGTATTATTCAAAATTGAATTTTACGGTAGTTTTTTTATTTCTCAATTTGATATATTATTGAATTTGCAGATAATGCAAATCAATTAGTAAAATATGATCTTTATAAATTGAATAATGCTGTATTAGAAATCTTTCATATAACATAAATATACAGCCACTTTTATTTTGAAAAATATTTTTAAAATTATAATAAAAATATTTGACAAATATGAAAAAGATACATATACTGAATATATAAACATATGAACATGTGTGCATACATTCTAATGAGGTGATATATAAATGAATAACGAAAATGAAATAATTAGTACCTGTAATTGTAATACTATCCATGAAGATGTGATTAAGAGAGTAAAGGAAACTATTCCAGATGAAGAAGATTTATATGAATTAGCAGATTTATTTAAGGTTTTTGGAGATAGTACAAGAATAAAAATAATTTGTGCATTATTCCAAGCAGAAATGTGTGTTTGTGATATTGCGGCACTACTTGGAATGAACCAATCAGCAATATCCCATCAGTTGAGAGTTCTTAAACAGACTAGGTTGGTAAAGAATAGAAAAGAAGGTAAGGTTGTATACTATTCCTTGGATGATGATCATGTTAAGGGGATATTTGATCAAGGATTAGAACATTTATATGAGAAATAAGGAATTTAGGGGGCATGGGAATGAGTAATAAAGTTTTAAAACCTGACGTTAAAGAAGATAAGTCATTACAAATAAAATCTCAATCAAATAATAAATCAAATACTATTATGGAATTGAGAACAACGACAAAGAAAAAACCTGGAAAAGTAAGAAAGCAATTCATTTTGGAAGGGTTAGACTGCGCACATTGTGCATCAAAAATAGAGACAAAACTAAATAGTATTGATGGAATTGCCAATGCATCAGTAAATTTTATCACTAAAACTTTAACTATGGAGTTAGAAGAAATAAGTAGAGTTAATGAATTAGTTGCTTCATCTATAGAGTCAATAAACAAAATAGAATCACATGTAAAAGTCAAAGAAAAGTCTGTAGGAAAGTCAAACAAATTAGTGATAATTCTTAAGGGGTTATGCTGTGCAAATTGCGCATCAAAAATTGAAAAAGAATCTCAAAATATTACTAATGTTAGTAGTGCTATAGTTGATTTTGTAGCTCAAAAACTTATTCTAGAAGTGGAAAACAATAGCGATAAAGATAACATTGTTGAATCAGTTAAACAAATTGTTAAAAGGATTGAACCTGATGTAAAAGTATATGTTGAAGAAGGAAATCAGAACAGAAAGCAAAGATCCCATGATCATAATCATGATCATGAGCATGAAAATAGCAAAAAGGAATTTGTAAGACTTGGAGTTGGTGCAGCAATTTTTGCCATTGCTACAGCTTTTAAATTTAATTTTTATGTTGAGTTATCATTGTTTTTAGTTAGTTATCTCCTTGTTGGCGGAGAAGTTGTGTTAAGAGCATTGAAAAATATTAGAGGAGGTCAAATTTTTGATGAAAACTTCCTTATGAGTATAGCTACTATAGGAGCTTTTGCTATTGGTGAGTTCCCAGAAGGTGTAGCAGTTATGCTATTCTATCAATTAGGTGAAATATTCCAAGGTATGGCTGTAAATCGCTCAAGAAAATCCATAGCAGAATTAATGGATATAAGACCGGATTTTGCGAACTTAAAAATTGGTAGTGATATTAAAAAGGTATCACCAGAAGAGGTTAATATAGGTGATATTATAGTTGTAAGACCTGGGGAAAAGGTTCCTCTAGATGGTAAAGTAATTGAAGGAAATTCTATGGTAGATACTTCTGCACTTACTGGTGAATCAGTTCCTAGAGAGGTAGAAATAGGAGATGCTGTACTAGGCGGAGTTATTAATAAAAATGGTCTATTAACTATAGAAGTAGAAAAAGAATTTGGAGATTCTACTATTGCTAAGATACTTGATTTAGTTCAAAATGCAAGTAGTAAAAAAGCTCCCACAGAGAACTTTATAACTAAATTTGCAAGATATTATACACCTGCTGTGGTTTTTTCTGCATTAGCATTAGCTGTATTACCACCACTATTTATAAGTGGAGCTACCTTCTCAGAGTGGATATATAGAGCATTAGCCTTTTTAGTAGTATCTTGCCCATGTGCTTTAGTTGTATCTATTCCCCTTGGTTTCTTTGGTGGTATAGGTGGAGCTTCAAAAAATGGAATACTTGTTAAAGGTGGAAACTACCTTGAGGCATTAAATAATGTAGAAGTTGTAGTATTTGATAAAACTGGAACATTAACTAAGGGTGTATTTAAGGTGACAGAAATACAACCTCAAGGCAATGTATCAAGGGACGAACTTATCACTTATGCAGCCTTTGCTGAGAGCTTTTCTAATCATCCAATAGCAACTTCTATTGTTAAAGCATATAGTAAGGAAATAGATAATGAATCAATTGAAAATTATGAAGAGATTTCAGGACATGGTGTAAAAGCCACTGTTTTAGGAAAAGAAGTTTTAGCAGGTAATTATAAGTTAATGAATAAAGAAAATATATCCTATTCACAAGTTGAAACAATAGGTACTGTAGTGCATGTTGCTGTTAATAAAGAGTATGCAGGATATATAGTTATCTCAGATGAAGTGAAAGAAGATTCAGCTAAGGCAATTAAAGCTTTAAAAGAAATTGGTGTTAGAAAAACTGTTATGCTTACAGGAGATAATAAAGTTGTTGGAACTAAAGTTGCCAAGCAATTAGGGTTAGATGAAGTATATTCAGAGTTATTACCAGATCAAAAGGTCGAAAAAGTAGAAGCATTAGATAAAGAAAAATCCTCTAAAGGCAAGTTAATATTTGTTGGTGATGGAATAAATGATGCTCCAGTTTTAGCAAGAGCAGATATTGGGATAGCTATGGGTGGTGTTGGATCTGATGCGGCAATAGAAGCTGCTGATGTTGTAATAATGACTGATGAACCTTCAAAGATTGCATCTGCAATAAAAATAGCTAAGAAAACAAGAGCAATAGTTATGCAAAATATTGTTTTTGCTTTAGGTATTAAAGCAATAATATTAGTACTTGTAGCTCTTGGATTAGGAACTATGTGGGAGGCTGTATTTGGTGATGTAGGTGTAACACTAATTGCGGTACTAAACTCTATGAGAGCAATGAAAACAGAGCAATAGCTTAATTCTTAATTCTCAATATTTTTAAATAGCGTAACAAATATATAATTAAATAACGTATCCATAATACCGTATTATTCAATATGAATATGCGGTATTTTTATTTTGTAATTCAAACATATTATGCAATTTGTAGATAAAGCGAAATAAGTACTTAAATTTAATCTTTGAAAATTGAATAATACAGTGTTGAAAAATCATGATATTTTACTTTTGTTATAAAAATAACCATATAAGACAGTGTAAATATGATATAATTACCATTAGTTAAGTCAAAATAGTAAAAAATTGCGTATCGTCTTAATAAATAATATAATTGACTTAATACAAATAGGGAGTGTGATATCATGAATATTAATCTCATGGATAGAAAAATGCTTAAAATACTCTGTGCAAAGTCTGTAGGTATGAGTTTGCGCGACAATTTGCACAGAGATAGATATTTAGTCGCTTTTCATAAATAAATTCATACATATACAGGCTTTGTTTCCTTAATTAAATAATAAATTTAAGGAAGTGAGCTTTGTGAAATATGTAAGAATTGATAGAATATTACCAGATGATTTAGTTAAAGAAATTCAAAAGTATATTCAAGGTGAATATATATATGTCCCTTCCCCTCCTGAAAAGAGAAAAAAATGGGGTGAAAAATCTAAAAGCCGAGATTATATAAAAGCTAGAAATGCAAAGATATTAAACCAATATATAGGTGGGCAATCAATTAGCAATCTTGCTGAAGAATTCTTCCTTTCACATAGTAATATTAAGAAAATTGTATATAAAAAAGATAACTAGTAAAAAGCTACCACTCTTGTAATGTGTGGTAGCTTTTGTATAAAAGATGATATAGAAACGATTATTATCTTTCATAAAAAATATAGAAGCTTTAAAATGATATTGAACATAAAATTCATTTTAAAAATGAATTTGTAATTATTCTCGTATATATTAGAACAAAAGGAGAGAGTCAAAATGAATAAAAAAATATCATTAATTCATTCTACAAATTTAGCTCCAGTAGATTATGCTTATGCTGGACGTATACCTTCAGGAATGGACTTATTATTTTTGGCGGGTGCATGTCCCATTAATAGAGATGGAGAAGTACCTAATTTGAGTGATTATGAGATTCAGGCAAAACTTTGTGTAGAGAATTTGAAGGAAGCACTGAAAGACTGTGGGGCCACTTTGGAAGACGTTGTATATACCAGAGTTCTTGTAGCATCTCAAAATCAGTCAGATTTGGTAACTGCATGGGAAAAAATAATAAAAGAGTTTGGTAATCATGATGTTCCAAGCACCTTATTTGGAGTTACAGTATTAGGATATACAAATCAATTGGTAGAAATTGAAGCAGTAGCAGCAGTAGAAAATAATTCAAAATGATTGAAGTATAGAGGTCAACTAATTTACACCATTCTTATTTAACGTAACAACTGAAAAGACGAGCGATTTATTAAAACACTGTATTATTCAAGTTTGAATTTTACGGTGTTTTTTACATCGTAATTCAAATAAATAATGTGATAACCAAGAGACATGCCAACCGTATATTCTTATATAATTGTTCTTTTACAATATATTAATATATGTTGTAAAATATGTTATAATATAGGATATAAAATCAAATATAAGTATCTATTGTACAAAAATATGAACTTATTTTATAGTGATTGGAGTGAAAAAGTGAAGATTGGAACCCGAATCGGGTACAATGAAAATCTATATTATGGTGGACATATTGGTTATAGAGTTGAAGAAAACTATAGGGGAAATAATTATGCTTCAAAGGCTTGTAAAATTATCAAAGATGTAGCCATTGCACATGGAATGAATAGACTTATAATAACTTGCAATCCAGAGAACTACCCATCTCGAAAAACTTGTGAAAAAGCAGGACTTAAACTTAAAGAGATAGTAGATTTGCCACCATATAATGAACTGTATCTAGAGGGAGAACGACAAGAGTGCATATATGAATGAATTTTAGAATAGTTATTGCCCGTAATTTTCTACAGAAACAGTAATTATAAAGTATCTGTATTGATCAATATAGGTGAGCTTTATCGGAAATGGGGAATTATAGTATGTCAAATTTAAGAAAGTTGGTTGGACACCTACCATCAGCTGGAGTTATTATAGTAGATGAAAAAAATAGGGTACTACTGCAACTAAGAACTGATAATAATAAATGGAGTATTCCAGGCGGTGCCATGGTTTTAGGTGAAACTACAGAGGAAGCTGCAAAAAGAGAAGTTTTTGAGGAAACCAATTTAGTTGTGGAAGAGCTTAGTCTATTTAATGTTTATTCTGGAGAAGAACAACATTGGATTTATCCTGATGGAAACGAAGTATATTTTACTAGTATTGTGTATATAACAAACACATTTAACGGAACTATGAAAGTTGATGGAATTGAAGGTAAGGAGTTAAAATTCTTTGATATAAATAACTTACCTCAGGAAATTACACCATGCAATAAGCCTATTTTAAATGATGTGAAAAATAGATTGAAACATATTTTTTAGATTAAAAATAAAGTATGTAATTCACATTAGGAAAGGAGTGGTATTTAAATGAATAGAATTATGAGGTGTTTTTTTACTAAAGTGGAGGGATAAGAATTGTATTATTCATATATCCTCCCATTAAATAAGAGGAGTGAACATTAAATGATAATAATGGAAACAGAAAGACTTATTATTAGAAAATTTAAAACAGAAGATTGGAAAGATTTATATGAATATCTTTCTCAAGAATCAGTGGTTAAATATGAACCATATGATGTTTGTAATGAAGATGAAAGTAAAGAAGAAGCTATTTACCGTTCGCAAAATGATGCCTTTTGGGCTGTATGTTTAAAAGAAAACAATAGATTAATTGGCAATGTTTATTTTCAGCAACAGGGTCCTAAAGAATTTTTAACATGGGAAATCGGTTATGTGTTTAATCCTGCATATTATGGAAAAGGCTATGCCACAGAGGCGTGTAAAAGAGTTTTGAGGTATGGCTTTGAACAATTAGGAACTCATCGAGTTATTGGTAAGTGTAACCCTGAAAATGCTCCCTCATGGAGATTATTAGAACGACTTTTCATGAGAAGGGAAGGACATTTTAAAAAACCAGCTTATTTCAAAAAAAACATTGATGGGAAGGCAATATGGCATGATGCTTACCAGTATTCCATATTAGAGGAAGAGTGGTTTGATTCTACTAAACAATTTGATATTTAGCTAATTTTTAAATGACGTAGTGAATAGATATCTATTTGATGAAGAGGTAGTTTTTGTGTTCTAATTTATTTAAAACAATACAACTTACAAAGGAGGAGGGGATATTTTGAACTATGTTTTTATTCCTATGAATAAAGAATATGCAAATGAGATTGCATTTAATTGGAAGTATAATGGAGTATATTCATTCTATGACATAATAGCTGACGAAGATGATTTAAAGGAATTTCTTAATGAGGATAATTGGGAAGGACAATATTTCGCTGTTCTTAATGATGAATGTGAGTTAGTTGCTTATTACTCATACTGCTTTGAAGGTGGTATTATGTGGATAGGGTTTGGTCTAAAGCCTGAATTAACTGGGAGAGGGACCGGGGCTGAATTTGTAGTTTCTGGTATTAACTTTGGGATAAAAGAATTTGAGTATAGGAAAGATTATATTATGTTGGCAGTTGCTTCATTTAATAAGCGAGCAATAAAGGTATATGAGAACATAGGCTTCCAATTTATAGAGAAATATATGCAAAAAACAAATGGTGGAGAGTTTGAGTTTATTAAGATGAAAAAATTAATATAAATAATAATGAAACCTATTGAGAACTAGTGACCTTCTAAATTCGTATATAATTTAGATTTATTTATGGTATAAGTTTAAATATTATATATATGAAAGGGGTCAACATCAATGAAAAAAATTATTATAGGAATTTTAGCTCTATGCATTATTGGAGCTATAGCCGTAGCTATATATGCATCACATACAACGACAAATATTTCCATTTGTAAGGAAACTGCTAACCCAATACAGAATGATAATAATCAGTATACTGAAGAAGAGCTTAAACGGGTTAAATTGTATGTTGCAGTTATGAGTGCAGCCTTCCAAATAGAGAATGGAGGAAACGGCTTCATTGCTGTACAAAAAAACACATTAGACGGGTTTATAGAAGAAAAGGCAAAGGAAGATGTACTTGAAGGACTTAAAAGTCTATCAGAAAATGTATATTGGTATGAAGATGTTAAAGATGATAAATCACTTTTTGAATTTGATGACAATGGAATGATGGCAAGAACTTTAAATGGGACTATGCTTTCAATTAAAGTAGAGCAATTTAAGAATAATAAAGCTGTGGTTGAAGCTACTTCCTGGTTTGGCAACTTAGGAGCAGTTTTTCCAAAATATAAAGCTGTCTATAAAAATGGTCAATGGGAATTAGAAGTTGTAAGTATGGCTATATCATAACAATATTAATGGATAATTTTAGTAGATACTGCATTAAAGCATCTCTTAAAGGAGGTGCTTTTTAATATATAGTCATACATATTATTTCAATTATGTTATAATAAGTTTACAATTGTATAACTTGTATTTTAGGATGGTGTATTTAGAATGAAAAATTTGAAACTTGTTTGTTTTGACTTGGATGATACTCTCATTAGAGAAATTCATTCCGTTATGTTGCCATGCATTTTAAATGGGAAAGAAAAAGAGCACTCTCTCATTCAAGAACAGGAAGAAAAAGGACTGCTTGACTATATATCAGCAGATTACCTTAGATCAGAATTGCTTTTAGGTCTTGAAGAACGCAAAATAGCTCAATCTTTTTTGGAGATTGCAAAACCTTTAAAAAATATCAAGAGTGTAGTTGAAGCATTACATGAACAAAATATTAAATGTATTGTTATTACTGTCGGTCCAAAGCAAGTAGCCAAAGTTGTATGTGATATTTGGGGATTTGATTATTATTATGGTAGTGATTATGAAGTAGTTGAAGGAGTGTTTACTGGAAAAATCCTTAATTATATTGGGGCGGAACAAAAAATTGAGTGTTTACAAGATTTTTGTAGTAACAATAGGATTAAACCCGAAGAATGCATTGCTGTAGGTGATGGTTCAACAGATATTCCAATTTTTCAATACTGTGGAGGCTCTATCGCAATAAACAGCTCATTGAAAGTTCAACAGAATGCACTGTATGCAGTTGATACAGACGATTTGACGGACATTCTTAAATATATAGGAGAGGTTATCAAAGTTTTATAAATAATATTGGGTAAAGATAGTGTTAAGTGTGCAGAATTAGTTTCTAATGCAATGAACATATATAATATAGTTGGATATTACATGTTATATATTGCTTGTGGTACTGGAATTCTTGCAACCAAATTAAAGATTATGAATTTTGAAGTTATTGGAATTGATATTTCTGGGGATATGATTAATGTAGCCAAGGAGACTACAGCAGCAATTAAATTTGAAGTTGAATAAAAAATTCCATATTATATTCAGTTAAAAAACTTAAAAAACTTTACACTAACGAATAAAATTAAGGGGAATAATATGTGGAGGTAGTTATGAATATCTTTAAAAATCTCAAAGCTAAGCTATTTATAAGAATAGGGGTTATTTTATTGTGTTTAATTGAAATTTCAATTCTTGTGATGGTGTTCTTTAAGTATGATACAGTTATAAGTTATGGATTTTTCACAATACTTATCCCATTTCAAGTATTGTGGTGGTTTAACTTAACTGGTAATAATACTAAAGTTCAAATAACCAACAGACAAAAGATATCTACAATAATTATTAGTATTTCTAGTATATTAATTGCTATGTCGATACCTGCTGCATTACCTAAATATACCTACGTAGAAGGGAAAACAATTTTAGAAGAATCCTTAAATAAAGATGATAGTATGAAGTTTTTAGTTGAGGCGGATTATGTTTATACAATTGATGTCACCCCTTTTCATAAACCTTTCCCTAAATCTTTATTTATAAACAATAAATTCTACTATTATGAAATAATCATTAATGATAATCTAAGATATTTTGCAATAAATCCCCTCACAGGTGAGAGAGTAGAGCTGGCAGATAGCTTTTATCACTAATATAATTCTAATATAACAAACTAAACATTTTCTGTACAAGAATAGTTGCGACATTAATTTTTTTCTTTAGTATACTTTTAGTTGAAAGGAAGTTATCTTATGGATTGGCTTAAAAGAATGAATTGTGCATTGGACTATGTTGAGAATAATCTATTGAGTGAAATTGATATGAATGTTGTCGCTCAAATGGCATGCTGTTCATCTTACAATTTTCAAAAGATGTTTTCATTTATAACTGAAATATCTTTGGTTGAATATATAAGGAGAAGAAGATTAACTCTGGCTGCTTTTGAAATTCAAAATAGTGATGTGAAGATAATGGATGTTGCCTTAAAGTATGGTTACGAGTCACCAGTTTCGTTTACGAGAGCATTTCAATCATTGCATGGTATAGTACCATCATTAGCACGTGAAGGTGGTATTATACTTAAAGCCTATCCACGAATATCCTTTCAAATTTCTATTAAAGGAGAAAGTGAGATGGAGTACAGAATTGAAACGAAAGAGGCTTTTGATATTTTTGGAATTGAGACTATTGGATCCTCAATTAGTGATGAAAGATACCAAAGCCCAGCACAACTTTGGCAAAAATGTCACAGAGAAGGCTTGTATGAAAAACTATTTACGGACTCGGGAGACTTGCCATCATTTATGCCACAAGACTTATGTAAGATTCATGGTGCAGTGAACTATAGAAAAACAGAAGACAATACATTCCCATATATGCTTTGTTGTTTCATAGGTAATAATAGTAATACAGAAGGTTATATTATGGAGCATATTCCAGCACAAACTTATGCAGTTTTTCCATCTAAAAGGTTTAAGTGGGATGAAAATATTGGAACAATTCTAACCACTCTACAAAAAAGATTTTATAGTGAATGGCTACCTACTTCAAACTACGAAAAGATTGATGGTGCGGAATTTGAAATCTATGGTGGAACTAAAGTGTATGGTTACATTGAAATATGGTATCCTGTAGTTAGAAAATAGGCTAATGCGAAAATCAAGTGGCTACTTCCAAAGGAATTTAGCCACTTGATTTTTATAAATATTTCTTTTGTTAAGCATAATCAATATTATTAATCCTTCTAAGTGTGTTATCTTAAATTACTAGCATTAATTAAAGGACTTTGCTTAGGCTTTAACTCTGTATCTAAAGTATTGATATTTTACAAGAAAATATGCAAGTATGTTGGTTGAATTTAATATATCTTGTTTATATAATACTTTAATGCGATGCTTTTAGCATATACATACATTTTATTGTAATTATGCTACAATAAGTTTGTATTACTATATATGTAAATGAAAATTGTAAGAAATGGCTATATATACATTGAAAATAAAGAGGAGAATAAAAGTATGGATATAAAAATAATATCGTCTGAAAACAGAGAACAAATAAATGAGTTTATTAGTTCCCATTGGTTTTCTACTGTCATGGTTGTTAGAGGAGAAGTGGTTGATATGACAATTCTTGATGGTTTTGTTACATACGAAGTAGAAAAAATTATTGGATTAATGACATATAAAATTAAGGGTACTGAATGTGAGATTATGTCTTTAGATAGTTTGCTGGAAAAGCAAGGAATTGGAACTGCCCTTGTAAACAAAGTTATTGAAATAGCAAGAGATAATGAATGCACTAAAATTAAATTGATTACAACAAATGATAATATAAACGCTCTACGCTTTTACCAAAAACTTGGATTTGATATGGCAAAACTTTATCATAATGCATTAGATATTTCAAGAAAGTTAAAACCCTCTATTCCTTTACTTGGTAATTTTGATATACCCTTAAAACATGAAATTGAATTTGAAATGGACTTATTTTAGTAATAATACTTTAGTTCGTATTTTTCTTATCTTGTCTATAAGTCAATTGATATATTAAAATAAAAAAATTATACTTTTACCTAATTTAGAACACATCTGGGTATATACTTAACTATTTACATAGGTAAAAATGTATATAGAGAACTATTTAAATATAAAAATATGAACCTATTTAACTATAGAAATATTTAACTATTAAACTAGCATTCCTGTTATAAA
>NZ_DGRF01000047.1:0-13042 GCF_002390995.1 Clostridium sp. UBA4395 | reverse complement strand
AATTTAACTTTTCAATTTACCATTTTCAATATTTTAAAAATATACATATTACTTTTTTTAAATTTTATTACTTAATAATACATATATAATACTTTTTTCATACAGCTTAATCTATAGTTCTTTATTTTATTAATACATGGGGTGAGTATATTCTTTCACTATATTTTTTAATATAACCATTTAAATTTTAAAATTGAATATCCATTAAATTCATTAAATATTATTTTGTAATTTGAGTAAACTATATAGAAAATAGAATTAAATTTTCTTTTTATTTTTTATAATGATTTCTACTACTATGATACTAAATTTCATTTAAAATAATTTTATGGGAGGAGATTTTTATGAATAAAATAGGTGATGAAGTTAAAGAAGGTATGAATAAAGTTACTAGTGAAGTTAAGGATATGTATACTGAAGTTAAAATTCAGTATGGTGAAAAAAAGGAAGATATTAAAGAATTTATTTCAAATAAGAAATTTGTTCACGACCTTAAAAATCAAATGAAAGATGAAGTTAGCGAAGAAGGTCAATTAGCTAAAAACCTGTACAATAAAGCTATGGTTGGAGGGAAAACAATAGCTAAAGAATTAAAAAATGATGTGAAAAATCAGATGAAAAACTAATAAACATGAAAATTAATTTAGGTCTATATTGATATAACTACTTTATATATCAATATAGACCTAAAAATTTATATTAATTATTTTTTTAATTCTTGGAGAATTTCTTCTATTTCACTAATACATCCTCCACAAACAGTTCCTGCTCCTGTAGCTTCCATTATATCATCTACTGTCTTAGCACCATCTTCAATGGCTTTCTTTATAGTATTATAGTCTACATCTTGACAAGTACATACAATTCTATTTTCTGACATTTATTTTTCCTCCTTAATATAGATATATATGATTAACGTAATTAATCATATATAATGTAATTATTCTATAATAGTATTACTATAAAACACATTTCAATACACTATATTTAAGATTTTATATTTACATCCGATGAAGTTGTTTGTAGCATTAAAACATACTATTTATTTGAGTCAATTAAACTCTCAATAACACATTTACATTTTCCACATGCTGTTCCTGCCCCTGTAGTTACACCTACCTTTTCTACAGTAGTATCTCCATTTTGTATTGCTTTTACTACCTCTTCAGTACAAACATTTCTACATGTGCATACATCCCCTAGTATTTTTTCAATTCTTTCAATACATCCTCCACAAACATCTCCTGCTCCTGTAGCAGCTTGAATATCTTGTACTGATCTAGCTCCTTGAGCCATAGCCTCTCTTACTGCAGCATAAGTAACCCCATTGCATAAACATACGATTTTTTCTAGTGACATTTCATATTCCTCCTTAAATCTTTTATTTATATATTTCCATTATAACCTAATAATTTTTATTAATCAATATTTATTATTACATATTCACTATTCATCTTCCATGATAGATATACCTACAATTCTATTATTTGTTACTTTTAATAATATATTCAGTATAGAATTTACGCCTGCTGAAAATTTAAAGATTTCTTCCTTTTTATTCATTGACAACCTTTCTCAACTATGATAAAGTATGGGTTGTTGAAATATAATAGTATATGAATGATATTGGTTTTAAAGGAAGATGGATGAAATTTCCACACAGTACCGCTACTGTAATTAGGGAATATTAATTGTTTATACCACTGAACTTTTGTTTGGGAAGGTTAATTAATATAATGATCTATAAGTCAGGATACTTACCAATATTAAAAATATCGATACTCTTCGAGTAAAGAGTGATATTCGCCATGACAACTATGCTTTTGTCTATGGCTTTATCAAGAGTATCCTTATATTCATACAAATTATAATATTTAACTGATTATAATTATAATGTTAAAGGAGAATTGCAATGAAACACTTTAAAAAAATCACTTCACTTCTATTGAGCTTATTACTTATCCTTAGTCTAGTAGGTTGTAGTAATAACAAATCTGATAAAAACACTTCTTCTGAGAAATCTAATTCATCTCAAAATGAATCTAAAGATTCTCATTATCCAGTAACAATTGAAACTTATAACTTCAAAAAAGAACCTATAAAACTAACTTTTGATAAAGCGCCTGAAAAAGTTTTTGCTGTATATCAAAACTCTATAGAAACCCTTCTTGCTTTAGGTATTGAAGATAAAATAGTGGCTGCAGCTGGTCTTGACCATCCTGTAAAGGAAGAATATAGGGTTGCTTTTGAAAAAATTAATTACCTAAAAGAATTTACGCCTTCAAAAGAAACTGTGGTTATGTCCGAGCCTGACTTCATTCTTGGCTGGTATTCACTTTTTAAGGATAAAAATCTTGGTGATGTATCTTATTGGAATGATAATGATACTAATACATATATGTCTTTAAATAGTGGTGTTGCTGAAGAGAAAACTATTGATAATGAAATTACTGACATATTAAACTTAGGAAAAATCTTCAATGTTGAAGATAAGGCACAAGCTCTAGTAAATAAAATTACTGAGGCTGTTGAAAATACTGCTAATTCAGTTAAGGATAAGGAAAAGCAAAATGCTTTAGTTGTAGAATTCTTTGATGATAAAATCAGCACTTATGGAGCTAGCACTTTAGCTGGTGATATGATAACAAAACTTGGTGCTAATTTACTTAGTCCTGAAGGAAACAGTATTGGTAAAGAAGACTTAATCACTCTTAACCCTGATTGTATATTTGTAGTATATATGGATAGAGGCGATGAAAACATTCCTCAACAAGAAGTAGATAAAATTTTAAAGGATGAATCTCTTCAAACACTTTCAGCTATTAAAAATAAAAGAGTATATCCTATATCTTTAGGAGAAATGTATTCTAGTGGCATCAGAACTATGGATGGAATAAATACCTTTTCTCAAGGTTTATATGGAACTTTAGGTAATTAGTAATTATGATGATTAAAAATAAAAATTTATACGGAACTACATATTCTAATATTTTTAAGAGAATGCCTATTTATATAGGTACTTCTCTTGTTCTTTTAATAATACTTATTCTTTCAATAGGACTAGCTGTTACCATTGGCTCAGTAAATATATCCATGAAAGAAGTATATGGGATTATTCTTTATAAACTTTTTAGTATAGGTGAACTCTCTACAAGTGCTGCTAAAGTAGATGTTATATGGTTGATTAGAATGCCTAGAATAGTTTTAGCTATAGCCGTTGGAATGGGATTATCCGTAATTGGAATTGTAATGCAAGCAATTGTTAAAAACCCGTTAGCCGACCCCTATATTTTAGGAATATCTTCTGGAGCATCCCTTGGGGCTACTTTAGCAATTTTACTCGGTATTGGAACAAGCTTAGGTAGCAGTTATATTGGAATAATGGGATTTATAGGCGCTTTTTCTATTTCAATGCTAGTTTTAATGCTTTCTAATATAGGTGGAAGAACAAATTCTGTAAAATTACTTCTTTCTGGAATGGCTCTGAGCTCTGTATGTAGTGCATTTTCAAGCTTTATAGTTTATATTACCAATGATTCTCAAGGAATGAAAAATATCAGTTTTTGGCTTATGGGTAGTTTAGCTGGTGCTAATTGGAATGAAATTTCTTTTATACTCCCTATTATTTTTATAGGAACATTATTCTTTATGACCCAATATAGAACTCTAAACCTAATGCTTTTAGGTGATGAAGTATCTGTTACTTTAGGTACTGATTTACATAAATTTAGAATCGTCTATTTAATTATTACTTCTTTAATGATTGGTGTAATAGTATATTCCTCAGGTATGATTGGATTTATTGGACTTATAATTCCCCATATAGTTAGAATACTATTTGGTACAGATCATAAAAAAATAATTCCTATAGGGGCTATACTAGGTGCAATATTTCTAATTTGGGCAGATGTACTATCTAGAATTATAATAAGAGGCACCGAGGTTCCAATTGGTATATTAATTTCTATGATAGGTGCGCCTTGCTTTGTATGGCTTATGATAAAAAAATCCTATGGATTTGGAGGTAGCAATTAATGCATATTTCAACAGAGAATATAAAAGTTAAATTTGGCGATACTGATATTCTAAAGGGTATTAATATTAATGCTAATAATAAAGAATTCATAGGAATTATTGGACCAAATGGTAGTGGTAAGTCTACCTTATTAAAGTGTATCTATAGAAACTTAAAACCCAATAGTGGCATAATAAAATTAGATGATATTGACTTAAGTAAAATTACAGTAAGAGAAAGCTCTAAAAAATTAGCTGTTCTTTCTCAACACAATAATTATAATTTTGATTTTTCTGTAAAAGATATATTACTCATGGGTAGGTCTCCACATAAAAAATTTTTAGATAGAGATACAAAAGAGGACTACGATATAATTTATGATGCCTTAGATAAAGTAGGAATGGTAAATTTTATAAATAGAAGCTTTTTAACTCTTTCCGGTGGTGAACAACAACGTATTATTCTTGCTAGAGCATTAGCACAACAACCCGAGTGTTTGATCTTGGATGAACCAACTAATCATTTAGATATAAAATATCAAATTCAGCTTATGAGTATTGTAAAAAATCTTAACATAGAAGTAGTTGCTGCAATTCATGATTTAAATATTGCAGCAATGTATTGTGACAAACTTTATGTTTTAAAAGAAGGTATAATCGTTGCTTATGGTACACCTAAAGAAATTCTTACTTCTAAGTTAATTAAAGATGTTTATGGAGTTGATTCAGTGATTATAGAAAATCCTACAACTACTTTACTAAATATTTGTTATAACCCTATGTAACAATAAAGGGTATCTCCAAAACTTGAGATACCCTTTATTTTATCCATAATTTATTTCATTGTTATAGTCTAAAAAATATTTCTACTTACTTACTTTGAAATGATTGATTAATTGTGATAAATCATGACAAGATTGTGATAATTCTTCAGAGTGTTGTGCTATACTTCCAAATACAACGCTTTGTTCATCTATAGAAGCACTAACTTCTTCAACGGTAGATGCATTCTGTTGTGCATTATTTGAAATGTCTTCTACTCCACCTAAGATATTTCCACTATAGTTATTAATATCTTCTGTTCTATGACTTGTTTCTCTTATTAATTCAACTATTTCTTGTAACTCATCATTAATAGAATTAAAAGATTGTTCTGTACTTAATACAGCACTTGCAGTTTCTTTGTTTATATCATTAGCATAAAGTATTGCACTTTTCACATTATTAGTTTCTTTATTTATATTAGTTAAAGATTCCTTAATCTTATTTGTTGCATCACTAGATTGCTCTGCTAATTTTCTAACTTCTTCTGCTACCACAGCAAATCCTTTTCCAGCATCTCCAGCTCTGGCTGCTTCTATACTTGCATTAAGGGCTAGTAAGTTAGTTTGATCAGATATATTAGTTATCATATCGATAACCTTATCTATTTCTTGTAGCTTGTAAACTAATCCCTGGAATATGTCATTTACCTTATTAAGTTCAGTAGTATTTTCATTAATTTTTATATTTAAATTACTTACATTTTCTAAGCCTAATTCCGATGCTGCTGTAGAAGAATTGGATAGTTCATTCATTTTATTGATAATATTATTAATATCTTCAATGGATTCATTAAGTTTTTCTACCTTGTCTACTATGCCTACAATAGTCTCTGCTTGATTTGAGGTATCTCTAGCTATTTCTGCAACTGCAGCATTTATCTCTTCTGTTGAAGCTGTAGTTTCTTCTGATATAGCACTTAGATTTTCGCTAGCACTATTGATTTGATATATAGATTTTTGTACATTAGATACTATATTATTAATATCCTTAACCATGCTATTGAAGTTATTAGTTACTTGTCCAATTTCATCCTTCAATTTAGATTTTATATCTACTGTTAAATCACCTTCTGCTACTAACTTTGCTTCCTTGGATAACTTAACTAAAGGATTAGATATTCTTTTTATAAGTATAAACAATATTATAGCTAATACTAGCATCACTACAAAAGTTATAGCCATAGTAAAATTATTAATTTCAATTATACTAGCTTGCATATCTTTCTCATTATATACAGCTCCTACTTTCCAATTGAAGTTTGGTATAGTATAGTAATATATTTCCAAATCTTCCTTACCTTCATTAAATTTATAAGAACCCGATTCTGATTTAAAAATCTCACCAAACATAGGTTGCTCTTTTAGGTTTTCATTAATTAATTTTGGATGGTATAGTGCAACTCCTTCATTGCTAACTAAAAATGCATAACCTTTGTATCCTACATTATGCTCTTTAACATTGTTTAAAGAGTTTTCTAGAGATAAGTCAACAGCTAATACTCCCTTTACTTTTCCATTTTCAACTATAGCTTTGGCTGCTGTAATTACTGGAACATTATTGTCGGCATCAATATATGGTTCTGTCCATATTACATCTTCTGGGCTTTCTGATGCCTCTACATACCATTCTCTTTGGGTTACATCATAGTCTGCTGGCACTTCCCATGTAGGTTCTGCAAGCATACTTTTATCTTGAAATCCTACATATATGCTTAATATCTGTGAGTTAGATTCAGTATAATTCTTAAATAATGATGATACCTCTTCTAAAGCTACAGAATCCTTAAGCACTTCCTTATTAAAAGCACTTTCTTCTCCAATTAATTTTAAATCTTTCTCATACTGTAATAGCTCCTTTTCAAAGGACTTTCCTAATTCCGCTACTACTGTAGTTCCTCTTTCACTTGTATCTTCTTTAAGATTTTGTTTCATTATTATAGTAGTTGTTAATTGAGTTGTTAACATTCCAACTAACACTATGCCTACTATAAACACAGTCATTTTAGTTCCTAAACGCTTAAACTTAAACATAATTCTCCCCCTATAATTAATTCCAGTCTTACATATAAGTCATTGCTTACTCAACACATACAATTTTACTTTTTATATATTATTATTTCTACAAGCATATATTTCATATCCATCTCCTTTCTTAGTCTAATTTTAAACTTCTTCAATATTCTATAATATATAACTATATTAAAATTAAATAGTAATCTTATTAATAAAAATATATAATTTATTTGTTTATTAAAGGTTACACAATTATAATCGTATCAACGGAATTATAATAAACACTTTAGTAAAAAAAACATCCTATGTATACGCAAAAAAACTATTAATATGTAGAATATTAACAGTTTTTATAATATATTAATTATTTTTCCCAAATTTCTTCTATAAGTTTATTTACTTCTTTGTTAGCCTCTTCTATAGCTTCTCTTCTTTCTTCTTCAGTAAAACCTGTTCCATCCACCAATAGTTCCTCAAATTTCTTAATTCCTATATACTTCATTATATCTCTTACATAATCAAGTCCTTTATTAAAAATAGACCTTAACATCCATGGAATAGATGCCCCCGATGATTGGATATATACCATAGCCCTTGGTTTGTCATTTAATAATCCTTCCATTTTGTTTTCTGATATTTTTATAGTTTTTCCATCCATAACTATACAATCAATATATTCTTTTAATGGAGCTGGAAAGGAAAGACTCCACATCGGCGCTGCTATTACATATAAGTCGGCTTCTTTGAATTGATCCACAAGTTTTACAATTTTATGAACTTCTTCTTGTTGTTTTTCATTCAACTTACTAAAATCTTCTTCCTTAATCATACAATTTCTTTTTTCAAAGTATTCATACTCAAGTCTAGGTATGTGACACTGATAAAGGTCTAATTCTTCTAGAATAAACTCCTTATGCTTTTCTAAAAATTTATTTACAAATGCTCTACCTACTGTTTTACTAGCAGATAACTCTTCCGGTTTAGAGTTTACAGTTATATACAATAACTTTTTCATAAATTTCACCTCTATAATTATTAATAATGCTATTCTTTGCTTTAAAGCTTAAAATATTCATAACTATTTGGGAGAACATTTAAAAAATACAGAGATACTTCAAATATACTTTGAAATATCCCTGTAAACTACATTTTTGATAAGTCAGCAGATGGACCAAACATTTCATAATTTATATAATCCTCTGACACTCCCATTGCCTTTAAGGCATCATATATCATTTTCATAAACCCTAAAGGTCCACAGAAATAAAATTCTTCATCCTTTGATAGATTTTTTTCAATCCATTCCTTAGTTAAATATCCTTCAAATTGATAATCTTCCCCAAGTTTATCATTATCTGATGGCTTACTATAGAAAAATTCTACGTCTACATTATCATATTTTTTAGCTAAATCCCTTAGTTCATTTTTAAAAGTATGAACATTTGAATTTATAACTGCCTGAATAAATTTCACCTTTCGTCCTTCTTCTATAGCCTTATAAAGCATTGACATCACAGGCGTTATTCCAATTCCACCACTTATAAGCACTAAGGGTTTATTGTTATCCTTTAATATAAATTCGCCTAATGGTTCTGTTATTTCTACTTCATCATTTACATTTATATTGTCATGAAGATATCTGGAAATTAATCCTTTATCTTCTCTTTTAACACTTATTCTATAAAAATCTTCTCCTGGCTTCATAGATAAGGAATATTGTCTAACCTCACTAGATTTATCCCCTTCAGTTATTGGTTTTATAGAAATAAATTGTCCAGCTTTATGTGTTTTTAAAACTTTTTTATCTACAGAAGCTAAATAAAAAGATGTAACTACATCGTTTTCTTTAACCTTATTAAGCACTTTAAATTTACTAAACAAATTACTTTCCTTCAATTCTTCAAACATCTCTGATCCCACGCCACAGACTGGACAAACAAAATCACTTGGTAATTTTTCACCTTCATATATGTATCCACATACTTTGCAAATAAATTTTTTCATGTTGAATTCCTCCATATACACCCTATATTATAACTGTAATTTTCCTTATAGCTATATACTTATAGTATTACTAACTCATAAATTAGTCAATAATAGCTATTATTAAACAATAACTTCAACATCGCATTCCTTTGCAATACTAGTATATAAATCCAATACTTTATCTTCCTTGTAAAAACATGGAAATTTTTTATTATAGTTACCCCATATAGTAAATGGATATTTTGTGAAATATACAGTACAGAATAGAACTTCTCTAGTACTTAATCTAGTTATAAATGGTATGATGTCTTTTGTTAACCTAAAATAAATTGTGTCTCCCTGTAAAGTATCCTTAATACTTTCCATTATTTCTTTATCTTTTTCTTCCAATAACCCTATTAGTCTTTCCTTATCTTCTTTTTCTAAAGTAGAAAAATATAAATCTACAAAGGAGTTATCCTCGCCATTTAATATTATAACTTCCTCCATAAATTTAATTATATTTTTCTCAGCTTCCTCTAAAGTTTTACTTTCTAACATTGCACTCTTATAATTATTAAATCCTTCATTAATATTGTTAAATCTTATATTAACTATTTCTTTAAACTTATTCTCATTTACTGGATGTAATAAATTATTCATCTTAATCCCCTTCTATAATATGAGTTTCACTCACAAATAAGTATTATGTAATTATATCTAAAATATATTCATAATAATATGATTATTATATAAGTACTAATTTATAATAGTTTTAATATACTTTATATGAACTCTAAATTTAAATTCTATAGCATTAAGGAGGTGAAAATATGTCAAATATATATTCCATTAAATTAAAACCATTAATAATTAGTTTAATACTCAGTTTAGGAACCGGATTTCTTTCTTCACTACTTACAAGAAATAGTAGAGAAGTTTATGCTAATCTTATAAAGCCTGATTTAGCTCCTCCAGCTATTGTCTTTCCAATTGTATGGACTATTCTTTTTATACTTATGGGTATTTCTGCCTATATAGTTTATGAATCAAATTCTCCATATAAAGAATATAGTCTTAAACTTTATATAGTTCAACTGATAGTCAACTTCTTTTGGTCTATAATATTTTTCAACTTAAATCAATTTACCTTTGCTTTCATTTGGGTTTTGATATTGATAGTATTAGTTTCCTTTATGATATTTAATTTTTATAAGATAAATAAATGTGCTGCATATTTACAGATACCATATCTTTTATGGCTAATATTTGCTGCGTACTTAAATTATAATATAATTCTTTTAAACATCTAAATATATTCAAATTTTAATTACTACCACTCCTTTATTTTACGTTTCATAAATTTGGAACTTATTACGTAAGAACAAATTAAAATAAGATTAAATATAAATATTTTCTCACAAAACAAGGAATACCATATAAGAGTATTCCTTATTTTGTATTTTCCCTAAGTTTCAAATTTAAAATCAATCCTATTTATTTCTTATTGAAATTCTACTAAAAAATCTCTTTTTATTTTACAAACTTCCACCTAACTGAGAAAATACGATTTCTTTGGTATTACCATCAAAATCCTTTCTTATAAGTACATCTCTTTCGTCACATATGTATCTTGCATTTTCCTTTTCTAAAATATCCTTAAGAATTTTATCATAACCCTTAGGAAAGTAAAATTTCATAAGGGGAGCTATTATATTTTTATTACTTGAGAAATCACAATAATTTACATAATCTCCTCTTAGGGTTATATTACACCAAGTTGAATTCTCCGTAATTAATACATCATAGTGCTTAAGTCCCCTTAAGTCTGAGCTATATATTAGAGAGCCCTGGTAATATTCTTTAAAAGAAAATTTCTCCTTTAAAAATTTAAAGTCTTCTAAAAAATTATCTGTAGAGCCCTCTTTACTATTATATTTATCTTTAGCAATTTCAAATTTATTTGAGGCACCTTTTATATAAATATGAGGTCCCTTTACATTTATGGAAAACCCAAAGACCTTTCTTAGTACCTCGAAGGGTATCCCTGTTCGCCCCTCATTATCTATTATTAATTGGTTTAAGGATAAAACTACATATTCATCTCCATTTTTATCTGCCACTATACCTCGCCCCTAACATTTAATTTGACTATTATCATTTATCTCTCTATATAATGTTATATTAAATATTATTTCAATACAATATGAATTATTTAAATTTTAATTAACAAAAAGAAGGGTATAAATTTATCCCTTCTCCTTAACTTGTTATACTCTATATAAAGTTTGGAATTGATAAATATCTTTCTCCAGTATCCGGTAGTAAAACAACTATAGTTTTCCCTTCATTTTCTGGCTTAAGAGCTAATTCCGTAGCTGCTTTTAATGCAGCTCCTGAAGATATTCCAACTAACAATCCTTCAGTCTTTGTTAGTTCCTTAATTGTATCAAAAGCATCATCATTAGATACTTTTATGATTTCATCATAAACTTCTTTATTTAAAGTTTCTGGAATAAATCCAGCACCTATTCCTTGAATTTTATGAGGTCCTGCTTTACCCTCTGACAACACAGGTGAATCTTCTGGTTCTACTGCTACAACTGACACCTTTGAATTTTTTGACTTTAAGAATTCACCCGTTCCAGTTATAGTCCCCCCTGTTCCAACTCCAGATACAAAAATATCTACTTCACCATCAGTATCTTCCCAAATTTCTGGTCCTGTAGTTGCTTTATGAATTGCTGGATTAGCTTGATTTACAAATTGTCCGGGAATAAATGAATTTGGAATTTCACCAGCTAACTCTTCAGCCTTAGCTATTGCTCCCTTCATTCCTTTAGCACCTTCAGTTAACACAATCTCAGCTCCGTAAGCCTTCATCAAGTTTCTTCTTTCAATACTCATAGTTTCTGGCATCACTAATTTAATTTTATATCCTCTTGCTGATGCCACTGAAGCAAGCCCTATACCAGTATTTCCACTAGTTGGTTCTATAATAACGGAATTTTCATTTAAAATTCCCCTAGCCTCTGCATCATCAATCATTGCCTTTGCAATTCTATCCTTTACACTTCCCGCTGGGTTAAAGTATTCTAATTTTGCAACTATAGTTGCTTTTAAATTGTGCTTTTTATTATAATTTGAAAGCTCTAATAGTGGTGTATTTCCTATTAATTCTGTTAAACTCCTATAAATCTTTTTCATGAGTAATTCCTCCCTATATTTTATTAAAATTTAATATTATTTTTTATTTAAAGGTTTTGCAGCTATTCCTACTACAGTTGAATTTTCTTCTGTAGATTGCAGTACTACTGAGTTAGCTCCTATTTTAGTTCCTTTACCAATATATATATTTCCTAGAACCTTAGCACCAGCTCCAATAATTACATCCTCTCCTATAGTTGGATGCCGTTTTCCCTTTTCATTACCCGTTCCACCAAGTGTAACTCCATGATACATAGTTACATTATCTTTAATTTCTGCTGTTTCACCAATTACCACCCCCATTCCATGATCAATAAATAAACCTCTTCCTATTTTAGCTCCTGGATGTATTTCTATACCTGTAATAAATCTACTGATATTTGAAATAAATCTTGCTAAAAAGAATAATTTTTTTCTATATAAAAAATTAGATATTCTATAAAATATAAGAGACTTTATGTGAGGATATAATAAAAATATCTCAACCCTACTTCTAGCTGCAGGATCTCTTGGGAAAACTGAGTCTATATCATATTTAAGCGATTTTAAAAAGTTCATAATATATTTCCTCCATAAAAATTTCAATTGTAAAACCATAAATCAACAATATACTTATTTTTAATCTAAATAATTAACTTCATACTATATTTAAGCGATTTTAGAGTTAAAAAAAACGCCTCTAAGATAAACTTAGAGACGGATAATATCCGCGGTTCCACTCTATTTGGTAAAAAAATAACCCCACTCTTCAAGTACTATAATACTCTATTAATATAACGGTTAAAACCGCGATAGCCTACTTAATTCGGTATCGTACTCCAAAGGGCACTTCATATATAATTCCAATAAATATCCTTTCAGCTAATAGATATTTTCTCTGAATTTTCATTACATACTACTTTCCTTCTTCAATGTATTTGTATATTTAAATTATTATATTTCATTATATGCACTTAAATAAAAAAAGTCAAATAATTTATTTAAATTTTTATGTTTTTCTGATCGATTTTTGATAATGT
>NZ_DGRF01000049.1:0-17996 GCF_002390995.1 Clostridium sp. UBA4395 | reverse complement strand
CAATTTCCTATAAAGTAAAAAACAGTAGAATTCTGAAATTCTACTGTTTCTAAAAAATACTCTTACCCATACTTTATATAATTTATAGAGACTTTTTATATTTCTTAAAGTAGGCTGAACTTGAAAAAATAAAAAAAGCACCAAAAATTATAAGAAATACTGCAGAAAAATATAGTTTTCCGGTTAAATGCCATATTCCTATAGCTAACCATAGAACCCCTGAAATTGCATATAATATCCATGAACTTTTATTATCTATTGCTTTACTATTACACGTACCATCTTTTTTTATTTGCTTAATTCTAGAGTTATATGCTAAATAAGGCATAAAGTTAAAGACAAATACAAATATATCAATTATCAACAATCCAACAATAATCAAAAATATAGGTTTAATGGCAACAAAAGAAACAACTAGCAACCCAATTAGAGCTATAGCTAGTATTAAAGAATATAAAGTCCCTTTTCTTGTTAGATTTCTTATACTTGTATATTTATCTATTTCTGATTCACAATCACTATAAATAGGTTTAGTTCCAGCTTGCGCTGAAAAAATGTGCATATAATTTTCTATAGAAACAATACGATTCCATCCTGCTTCTTTAAATATAGTAAAGTATTCTTCATTTGCTTCTGTTTGGTAATCTAAGTTATATATTATATCTTGAGATTTATCTTTTCTTAGTTTATAGAAAAACCCTCCTACTATGTCTTCTAAGATCCAACCTTGACTTGCATATTCTTTTAATTTTTTCATATCACTTTCTTCACTAAATGCAAGCCCATTAATCATTACATATTTACTTTTCAAAAATATCCCTCTTTTCTAACACAAAAAATTTTCAGCGAATTTAATCATCTGCTTTTTACGTTCAATCTCTTTTATAAGCATTTCTCGTCCTTTATTGGTTATTTTATATATTTTTTTATTTTCATCTGTGTCACAATTTAACTCCACTAAATCTGCCGCTAAAAGCTTTTTCAATGTTGTATAAAGTGATGCAGGACCAATAGTAACTTCATTATTAGTAAACTTCTCAATAGTTTTCATAATTAGGTATCCATGCTTTTCATCAACAACACTAGATAAAATATAAAAAGCAGAATCTGTTAATTCCCCTATATCAATAGAATCTTTTCTTGGCATAAAATTCTCCTTAATATTATATTTAATGATATATTATTAAATGATATATCATTAAATATAATATATCCATAAATGATATACTTGTCAAGTTTTTCTTTATTGCTTTTGATATTTATATATTTTTATTAAAATATATAAATACACTGACAAAAAAGTCTTCTTCCATAAACTAAATATTAATTAATAAAAAATATAACCACCTGTAAAGTAGCTATTTAATCTACTTACAGGTGGCTATTTTAATCTTATCTCAACTATCTCACATATTAAAGTTTATTATAACTACTAAATATAAATCTAATGATTATACTTATTTTTTACATTTTATCAATAGAAACTTCATTGGAGGTTTATCTTTATTATCACTATCTATTTCATCAATCTCAGAAAATTCTACAAGTCCATATTTTTGAAAATCTTTTTTTATTGATTCGGAATCATAAAAAAAGATTTTTACTCCGTCCTTTGTTTCATAATAGCTTTCATTAAGTTTTTTTCCTTTTCCAAACATAGGAGCTTTCTTTGAAACAGCTGTAAAAATCATATATCCGTCTTGTTTTAATTGATTATAACAATCACTAATAAATCTTTCCCTCTCACTTTCATTTAATAAATGAATAAGTGCATAGCTAAATATCCCTTCATATAGTTTATTTTCAAAAGGCATATCTCCAACTGAACCATGATAAATATTAATATCAATCCCATATTGCCTTGCTAAGTCAATAGCTGTTTTTGAGATTTCGATTCCTGTAACATTTATATTATTATCAATAAATACCTTTGCATTTCTTCCATAACCAATACCCGGTATTAATATATCTTTTATATTATTTTCAATAAAGCAATCCTTGGCAATAATGGCTGATTCTGATGGTTTAAATCCCCACATTGTTTGTTTTTCTATAAAACTTTTTTCCAAAAATTCCGTCATACTTTGACTCTCCTTAAAATATATTTTTTTAATTTATAACAATAACAACCCCTAAAGCAAATGGATAAGTAATGTTGAAGTTTTTATTACTATTTACTTAGATCTCTTATATACTGCATAAATTTAATTTCCCATTCTGAATCTGAACTATATGCTTCATATTTATTATCTAAATAATGTTTAATAATATAAAGCTCTTCCTTTGAAAGTGTTTTAAATAATTCTAAAGCTTCATCTTCCCAAAAACATAGGTTTAACACTTCAACTAAATCACTTAAGCTATTAACCTCTTCTTTTACCATTGCAATCTTATCTGAAATAAATCTACAATCATTTATTTCATTGATTAAATTGCGTAACCTTTCATTATCCATAGTATCATTATCTATAAACTCACTTTCTTTTAATTCCTCTTCATACTTAAAGGATAAAAATATATTATCAATATTTCCTGTGGATAATCCTACTTCAATTCTAGGATAAATATTCACAGCTGTTTTTTGTATATATTCTATCTTTTCATTATCAACTATCCCTAAAATATCACAGACACTCTTTGCTGAGCTGTCTAATTTTACTAAAATTTCAGTTTTGGACAAGTTTCTAAAAATCCCTAATAATGTTTCTCTCTGCAATGCCGAAATCTCTAATGTTAATATATCTCTGCCTAAAATATCAAGCCCTATGGCATTTGTTAGTATTGGTTCAAAAATATTAATTAATAGCTCTTTATAATCAGAGCAATAGCTATTTAGAACATAAATAATATTATCCTTATCAAAACATATGCAAAACTCATTTTCAATAAGTAGTGCTTTTAAGTATTCATTTATATATTCAATTCCTTGCAGCTTTTCTGATATGGGATTAGAAAGTTGATAATCTATGCTACAGTCTATCTTATGAGCAAAAAATCTATAGTCATATTTATTAAAAAATTTATCTATTTCATTTAATGTATCCTTATATGATATGTTTTCTATATTAGGTGAGCTTTTTCTAACTGCTTCTAATAATTTCTTTCCTCTCTCCATCAAAGAGGCTATTTTACTCCAAGAAGCCTTTAACAAGTCACTTATATCTTCTTCCATCAATACTTCCTTTGCGTTCATTAACTCTCTTAATTCTAATCCTAATGAAAAACAAATTGAATTAAGTAACTCTTCCGCTATTTCTATTGGAACTGATGTGCTATCACCCATTGTATATCGCTCAGTGTGCATGCCAAGTAAATTCCATATTTTAAACTCAATAAGCATTTTATCTTCTTCACTTATATTTTTATCTATTTGAATATTATCTGAAAACGCCATTAAACTCTTGTTGCTTTCTTCCATAATACCTCCTAAAATTCATGTCCGTACATATCTGTATCTTCCACTTCATATCCGTATCTTGTATTTCTACAAAGCTCTTCTAAGGTAGTTCCTCTTAAATATTCCAAAGAACCTTGACATTTTCCATCAAAATGTCTTTTCATAAACTCAATAAGCTCATCATCTGCTATCTGATCCATGGCTTCATTTTTAAAGAAATAGAAAGACTCTTGAATCTCCATTAATGTCTCTTTATAATTCTGTTGCATTATATAAGGGGAATCACAAAAAACTTCCACTATCTTTTTTAAAATCCCTTCAGAAAACTCAATTCTTCCTGTATCTTTTAATGACTTAAAACGATTCTCCACCAGCTCATTAATTTCTACATCACATAAAGCTAACCCATATTTTATTGTTATTTCATTACAAGCTTTTAACTCAATTGCAGCTTGTTTTTTCTGGAAATCTTGAAATGCTAAAGTCATATTTTTATCCACCATAATCACCTCTAGATACACAGTACTCCTAAGTCTAACCCAATACAAGACTTGAAATTTTAGTAATTTTGTGGTAATATAAACTTAGAAAATACTTCCCAGTTTGAAAATCAATCTGGGAAGTATTTCTTATATTATAATAGATTTTTCTTATGTTAATGATATATATATTTCGGCTTCTCTTCAAACTGAGCACAATAAAATCAAAACTAATCAAAAAACTTTCCTTTATAAAAATTCTCATTGTTAAGTTTCTTTGCCGTAAGTCTGAACATGACACAGCCATCTGGGCATACAATATCCTTGCTATATTTGCTACTGCCACCTATGTTCTCTAAATCTCCGCCACTTCTCACCGACTCCATGATTGGGAACATAATCATCATAACCTTGGAACAGATACCCTGTCCATCCGAATTTATGGGACAGCCATAGGTGCAGGTATACTTATCGCCCACTTCTTCACCGTTTCTGCAGTACCGCTCTGTATGGTCACTGCGAAGAAAACCAGTTACCTCAATTTCAAATTCGTACTCCTCATCATACCATTTTTTCATAATCAACCTCCAAATTCTTGTTTATATATATAATTTTCCAATAGCTTAATAACGTAATTATAACACAAGCCAATGACACTTTTAATATCATTGGCTTAATTTAAATAGTTGATTTTTCATCTTTATAACAATCACTATTTCTTTATCAGTTTTAAATTACTCCCACCTAAAAAACTTAATAGATACCCAAATACATGTTACAGAAAGTATACTTATAACTAAAATTGGTAGTATTGCATTATCTATGCTTAAGTTAAGTGATGCACTTTTTAAAAGCTTTATTCCCTGAGTTAATGGTAGGATATCTGACACCTTTTGAAGGGATGTTGGCATAACCTCATAGGGTAATGTTGCTCCTGAAAATATAAGCATAGGAAAGTATAAAATACTTGCAATAACACTTGCCATTTTATTATTTTTCGCTATTCCCCCCACCATAAATCCAATGCTGAACATTGATGCCATTACTAATATATAAGCTCCTAAAAAGTTTATCCATGAGCCTCTAAATTGAAACTTGAAAAATATTTTTGCTGTTAAATAAATAAGTATTAATGAAACAATGGCATATAAAGTATAGATCATTCCTTGAACTACTAAAATCATAGCTGGGCTAACTGGTGTCACTCTAAATCTTTTTAATATCTTTCTATGACGATACTCAGATAATACTAATGGTAATCCCATGAAACCACCTGCACATATTGCAATGGTTGATACAGCTGCAAAGGATTGTTCCATAAATGTAAAGTCCGCTTCAGGAAATGCGGGTTTATTGCCATAAATAACACCTAAAATAACAGTTATCACCACTGGCATACAGATTGCAAAGATGAACATATCCATGCCTCTTAGCGATAACTTTAATTCAGTTTTTAGCATTGCTTTAAATGCTCTCATCATCCAAATCCTCCTCATCTACAAACCATAAATAGGCATCCTCAAATTTTTCATATGGACTCAGTTCCACTGCTTCTTCAATTGTTCCATAAAAATCTATTGCTCCATTTTTCAAAATACATATTTTATCGCACAGAACCTCAACCTCATCCATGAAATGAGATGTTAAAAAGATTGTGAGTCCTTGCTTCTTTAATTTTAATAAGCACTTCCACACATCTCTTCTAGCTTTTACATCTAATCCTGTTGTAAGCTCGTCAAGGAATACTACCTCTGGGTTAGGAATTAAGGCTAGGATAATAAATAATCGTTGTCTTTCACCTCCTGATAATTCACTTACTAAATTTTTCCCCTTATCTTGAAGGTCAAATTCTTCTAATAATTTATTGCAATCTAATGGATTTTTATAAAGAACCTCAGTTATTTCACACAACTCTTTCACTGTTATTTTATCTTGATAATTAGATTCTTGAAACTGAACCCCAACCCTTTGAAATAGCTGTTTTCTTTCTTTTTGAGGATTCATGCCTAGGATAGATACCTGACCATGATCAAAATTCTTTGTACCTAAAATACACTCTATGGTAGTACTTTTCCCTGCCCCATTGGCACCTATCAATCCAAATACCTCACCTTTCTTTACTGTTAAACTAACACTCTTCACCACTTGAGCATCCCCATAGGATTTATAGAGATTATGAACTTTTATTACTTCCATGTGTTATTCCCTCCTTTTGATAAAAGAATAACACCAGCACAAAGTCTGGTGTTAAAGTGTAGAGTTTGTATTAAATTTGTTTTTCATAAATTGTAATTGCCTTAATATAATTTTTGCATTTTTTTCTGCATCACTTAAGGAAGTAAGAAGCTTATCACATGCTGTAATAATGTCCTCATCTTCTTTTGGTTTATCAATTACCTCTCTAATATCAATTTCTATACTTTCTGACATTGAATTAATCATTCTTAAAATTGCTGAAAGAGAATAATTAGCACAACGTAAAGTACGTATTATTTTAAGTCTATTAATATCACTTTCAGTATAAACTCGATATCCATTATGCCTTCTCTTAACAGTAAGTAAACCATTCATCTCCCAATTTCTTAATGTGTCCATTGTGACCTTAAGATAGTCTGCTGTTTGCTTTCTCGTAAA
This sequence comes from Clostridium sp. UBA4395, assembly GCF_002390995.1. Lineage (NCBI taxonomy): Bacteria > Bacillati > Bacillota > Clostridia > Eubacteriales > Clostridiaceae > Clostridium > Clostridium sp. UBA4395. The sequence continues at coordinate 11,486 of NZ_DGRF01000049.1, read as the reverse complement.
AAATATATAATTATCTTGAGCATCCCTATCTAATAAAAGCTTCTTTGAAAGTTCTATAGCTTCCTCTGCATTTTTTTGTTCTTGCTTTATCTGACTTATATAATCATTTGTACAGTTAATTGCTTCTTGAAACTCCCCCTTGGCAGATAACTTAACAACATTGATTATCTTCTTTCTTAGCCCATTTTGTAGAACCTCTACTTTAAAGGCAGTTCTAGCAAGATTAAATTGCTCTATGTGATAGTCAGTAAATACTCTATAACCATTTTGTAATCTATTCACCTTTGGTATTAATTCAAGCTTTTCGTACAAACGTACAGTGTTGGAATGTACACCAACTCTTTTAGCTACTTCTGATGTTTTATATACCTTATCCATACTATGTGCACCTCCATGTTATTATAATAACACTTATGGAAAGTCTGGTGATATAGTGTAGAGTTATATTTAATTCTTATTTAGTTTTTGCTATCTCATTTTCATCTTCTAATATTACAGGATAAATTCAATATGTTAGTATTTAAATAGCTCCTTTTGAGGAAATATTCCAAAAGCCCCACCAGTATGGATAAATAAAATATTTTCATTGTTTTTAAAGTTTCCTTTTTTTATTTCTTCACTTAATCCATACATAGCTTTACCTGTATAAACAGGATCTAAAATTATTCCTTCTAATTTTGCAAATTCCTTAATGAAATTTATTTCTTCTTCTCTACTTAAAGCATATCCATTTCCTACATATCCATCTATAATTCTTATTTCATCTTTAGACAATTCCAAATCTATATTAATATATTTCATGGTATCTTGTACTATTTCGTAGATACGATTTTTAAAATATTCACTGTCATCACAAACATTAACACCTAAAATATCACACTTGTTTTCTAATATTTTATTTGCTAAAAAAGTTCCTGCATAAGTACCTCCAGATCCCACAGGGAGTATAACTTTGTCAAAATGAACACCTAATTCCTGTTCCTGCTCAATAATTTCTTTCATTGCATTATAATATCCAAATGTGCCTATTACATTTGAAGCACCTTCTGGAATAATATAGGATGTATAACCTTTTTTATCATATTCCTTCTTAATCTGTTCCATAATTTCTGATCTTGAATTTTTATATTCTTCTGCTGTTATAAAACGAATATCTGCCCCTAGAAGCTTATCTATAAATAAATTTCCATCAGATTCAATATTACTGCTTCCTCTTAAAACAAGTACTGATTTTATCCCAAGCCTCGCTGCTACTGCTGCCGTTGCTCTACAATGGTTTGATTGGATTCCACCGCAAGTTATAAGCACATTAGCCCCTTTATTAATAGCATCTTTTGCTGTAAATTCTAATTTTCTAATTTTGTTTCCTGATACTTCAAGTCCAGTTTGATCATCTCTTTTTATATAAATATTGGGTCCACCTAACATTTTAGAAAACCTCTCAAGTTTTTCAATTTTAGTTGGCATATTTGCAAGTTTTATTCTTTCTGGAATTTGAATTTTGTTTAAAATATTATTCATATTTTGCTCATCTCCTTTAGTAATTATAAGATTGAAACGTAATTATACATAAACTCAGTGTATAATATTTCATTCCATATATTTTCTCAGATATTTTCCTGTATAGGATTTATCACACATTATAATATCTTCTGGTCTTCCTTCTGCTACAATCTGACCTCTACATTGATACTTTAAATTATATACTTTATTTCCAAACCGAACAACAATATTAAATGTTTTACATATTTATAATAATATTGTTTGACCCATTCAATGATAATACATAAAAAGCAGTAGAATCCTGAAATTCTACTGCTCCTATGTGTTTTTAATTTGCTAATTTTATAGAAGATATTGCCTTAATTAAATATACTGCTTTAACTTTTCTAATGATTCTAAGCTACTACAGAATAATACTTGGGTTATTAAAGTTTGCCCATGCTATATTATTGTCAATATTTCTAACCATTCTGTAAGCTATTGGCTTAAACCCACACTTAGGCCAAAAATTTGAACCACAAAGGTTGGTTATTTTCCAATCTGTTATTATGCTATTATATCCCTTTTCCTTCATAATCCTATAGCTTTCATTCATTAACTTTTTACCAACACCTCTTCCTCTTTGGGAATGGTGAGTGCCCGCAATATGTAGTTCTACCCCATTATCAGGTGCCATCAAATCTGGAGTAATAGGCTCATATACTTGAAATCCTAATTCCTTCATATCCTTTTCTGCAATAAGAATCGTTGAATCATTATCCTCTACTAAACTTTTATACCCAGCATTTATATTCATTACAAGTTCAGGTTTTACAGGTAAAAAGGTAGGTGCTGAATTGAGGCATGATAAGATTATACTAGACATATTACCCATTATTTCACTATCATTTTTGTTAGCAAATCTAATCTCTGCATCAGATAAGTTTTCAAAAGCCTTGTAATCCTCCATATTCATTATTCCATATACATGATCAATAAAAAAACTTAATCTTTGGAAGGCTTCATAGTACACCTGATTTCCTAGAGGTACAAATGTATGGTGGCTAAAGTAGCCATGTTCAAGCCATACAACAGAAACCTTTGTATAGAGCTCCCTTATAAGCTCAGAGGATTGATCCATTCTAATTGCTATTCCCTCATAGGGCACCCATATATGTCTGCCTCTATCGTCAATTTTCATCTCACCAAATAAATAACCTACTAGTTCATCATTAGCAAAGGCTCCTATTCCAATTGCTTTTCTATTAACAAACAAATTCTCAAGTAAACTCGTTATATATTTTGCATTAAGACAACTGTTCTTCAAGGACGGAAATGACTTACTCTCAAGGTTTTGCCTACATATTAACAAATCAGACATTGCAGGTATATCATTAATAGTAATTTTTCTAAATTCACATCTCTTCATTTCTGTACCTCCTAGTATAATAATGATATGGCCACTAAGGGCTATCCTTTTCTCAATAAATTTATATTACATATTCTAACATAGTAAGTTATCATTAAATATGTAAAAAACAATTCTGTATTATTCATTATATAGGTTCTCAGCATCTATTAATAAACAACTTCTCCTAAAGTGGCTATCATTCTAATTACCCTCTATAATTTCCCTTATCATTTTATTCATAATATCCATTTTCCCTTCAATATCACTAACTAGCTTAAACTGTGTTCTTGCTCTATGAAGATTGTGTTTCTCCTTGTGAATTTTAAAATAGGTATCTCCGTTTAAATAATCCGTTAAAAATCTTATACCGCATTCAAAGGTCATAAGTTTCACAGAAAATGCCATAAGTTCAATCTCTTTTGGCACAAGTATAGGTAATACTTCATGAAAATACCCCTTTGTAAAATACTTAAACAGATTCATATCAAACCATATTTTTGATAAATCTGTTTCATCTTCGCTTCCGCTAGAAGCTCCATATCTCAGTGCATCACCGTAGTCATATAGAAGTGATCCTGGCATTACTGTATCTAAATCAATTACACATACCCCTTCACCTGTTTTTATATCTATCATAACATTATTCAGCTTAGTGTCATTATGGGTTACCCTTAGAGGAATGCTTCCATCTTTCATTGCATCTAATATAATGCTCACTTCTCTTCTGCGTTTTTTTACAAATTCAATTTCTTTTCCCACTTCTTCTAATCTGCCACATTTATTATCTTCAATTGCTTTTAACAGATCCTCAAACCTGGTGGCTGTATTATGAAAATTAGGTATTGTGTCATATAATTTATCAGCAGGAAAATCAGACAACATATTTTGAAACTTACCAAAGGCCATAGCGCCATAATAAAATTGCATAGGATCTTGAACCTGATCGTAGGTCACTGCATTATCTATAAATTTATATACCCTGAAATAATCATTTTCATTGGTTTTATAGTATTTTTCACCATCCTTAGTTTTTATTATTGTTAGTGTTTCCCTGTCAGGATTTCCTCCACTAAGAAGGATTTTCTTTCTCAGATGCTCTGTTATAGCTGCAATATTCTCCATTAAATCCTCAGGATTTTTAAACACATTACTATTGATTCTTTGCAATATATATGGTTTTGCAATATATGTATCATTTATATATCCGTTACCATAAGAGCTCATCTCAGCATTAATATCAAACTGTTTTAAAACCTGATGCAGTTTATATTCCATGGTATAATCCCTCTCTAATCATTTGGTTTATAGCATTTTTAACTGTAGGCAAGTCTTCTTTGTATGTAACTCCATACCACTTATCTAATGTCTCAAGGACTTTCACCTTTGAACTTTGTGTTTTAATCATATTATCAACTACTGAAGGAAGATAAAATTCATCCTTTAATGGATTTTTTAAATTATTTAAAAACAGAGTAAAGTCCTCTTCAAGGACATTAAATATATCAGTGTCAAATCCCCACATGTTCATAGATACCATAGAATTAAGAGGTATTCCACTATTTTTATCAATAGCTGTATGCTCCACCACACTTTTTAAATACCCCTTTTCTATTTCGCATACTCCTCTGCTTACCATGCCATTTTCAGTTAGTGTATTTTTTAGTCTAAACCCAGCCATGCACATACCTTTATTTTGAGATAAATAATCACCAACTATTTTGTAGGAATGGCTGCCATAGTAATCATCTGCGTTTATTACCATAAAGGGCGTGGTAATTGCACTTTTAGCACAAATCACAGCATGCCCTGTTCCCCATGGCTTAGATCTATTATTAGGGATAGAACACCCCTTAGGAATTTTGTCTAGTGTTTGAAAAGCATAATCAACATCTATTATCTTTTCAATTCTTTTGCCGATAACATGTCGAAAATCCTTTTCCATTTCTTTTTTTATAATAAAAACCACTTTTGAAAAGCCTGCTTTTACTGCATCATATATAGAAAAATCAAGTATTATTTCCCCATTTGGACCCACAGGCTCTAGCTGTTTAAGACTACCAAAACGACTTCCCATACCAGCTGCCATTACTACTAATGTTGTTTCATTCATATTACCACCTATATTTCAATACTTTCTTTATATTCGCTAGATTAATTACATTACTTAATTACTACATCCCATTTTATTTCCTTAGAGTATCCAAATCAACCACCACTCCATCTGCCAGCCTGGATTGTTCTGCTGCCATTGCGCAATAATGACTTTCTACGGATTTATCTACTGATGTAATGGCATTAGTGGGTTCTCCATCCTCTGCAATCATATCAATAAATTCCTCCACCATACGATTGTCTCCCCCTGCATGACCAGAAAAATCCGTTGATAGCTTAGATATATCCATTATTTCAGTTTCTTTTCCAAAGGGTGTAACTTTAATAGTTTTTTCAGACAAATCTGCAACAATTTCTCCTTTTGTCCCCATAATCTTCTGATAACGTGAACCTGTAGCAGTGAATGCACACATTGTCAATGAAATGGTGGCACCATCTGTCATATTTAGGTTTATAACCTGATGATCTACTACGTTATTATCACAGTAATATACACATCTTCCATAAGGTCCACTTTGAATTGCTTCTGTAATACTTTCTACAGTGGGATGAAGAGTCAATACATCAACAGGCCACTTTGTATTCCCCTTTGCCACGCCAGTTTTTTCATTTGTTATATAAATTTTTTCTGCATCAAAGGGACAATTTGCTTTTACTTTGCATCCATCCATACAACGCTTTGTTGCTCCTTCTGGTGCATTTTCTTTCTTGAATAAATAGGTGTTTCCAAAGGAAGATACAGACTTACAAGTTTTACCTGTGAGCCATAATAACAAGTCCATATCATGACAACATTTCTGTAATATCATAGGGCTAGTAGTATTGGAGTTTCTCCAGTTTCCACGTACAAAACTGTGTGCTTGATGCCAGTATCCCACATTTTCAATTGCCATAACAGAAACTACTTCTCCAATTATACCGCTGTCAATTACTTCTTTTAATTTTGTATAGAATGGTGTATAACGCAACACATGACATACAACCACTTTTCTGTCACATTCATTTGCTACTTTTACAATTTCCCTACACTCATCAAGGTCTGGTGAAATTGGCTTTTCCAATAACAGATGATAGCCTTTTCTAAGGGCCGGGATTGCTTGTCTTACATGTTCCTTGTCCTGAGTAGTAATAAACATAACATCTGCTAGCTTATCCTGAGCAATTAGTTCTTCTGCACTGCAGAAGCATGCCTTTTGTGGGATGTTATACTCCCTTGCCACATCTTCTACCTTTGCGGGATCAATGTCTGCAATAGCTACAATTTCAATTTTCTCTGGGAATAATTTAGCAGTTAATGCATAGGTGTCTTTTCCTCTACTACCAAGTCCAGCTAATGCTACCTTTAATTTTTTACTCATTTTATTTCCTCCTATTTACTTCTATTTTCTCCATTCATATTTTAAAAGGTATTTCTATGTGCATAGAGAAGACCTTTTCTATAACTTCCATACTGTTACATATATTGTATAGGTTTTTTTAAAATTTAGCTTATACAATCATCCACTATAATTGTTATATCATCCAAAATATCTATTTGTTAAATTGTATTCTTTTGTTATATTTGCTAAAATAAATTGATAATAATGCATAAGCAAGGAGTTGGTTGTATGGCTTATATCAGTACTAGATTAAAAAAGGAAATTGAAATCGCTGAAATCATCACCATTCACTATTTTGAGTACTTGAAAGATTTTGTTTTCCATGGTGAGTCTCATGATTTTTGGGAATTCCTATATGTAGACAAAGGAACAGTTATGGTACAAGCAGCCTCTGAGCATTATCAGCTCCATGCTGGAGATATGATTTTTCATAGACCAAATGAATTTCACGCTTTGAAGGCAATGGGAAGGAAATCGCCTAATTTAGTGGCAATTTCATTTTTGTGCAGTTCCCCTTCAATGGATTTTTTTACAGGTAAAGTTACCACTCTGTCTTCTATAGAAAAAACTTTAATTGCACAAATTATTTCAGAAGCGCGCGCTGCATTTTCAACTCCACTCCATATCCCTTCCATTGAACAAGTAAAACTCTCTACTAGTGCACCTTTTGGCTCACAACAATTGATTTTGTTATATCTAGAACAATTTCTAATTCATATAAAGAGGCATCATTGTGATGATGAAAAAGTTAAAAACCTACCTTCTGTTACAAAACAGTCTTGGGATAGCTCTAATAAATCCTATGTATTTGAACAAATTTTGCATTATCTGCAGCTACACATTTGTGAGCAAATTAAAATTTCAGAGATTTGCAATGAATTTTCTATCAGCCGTTCTACCTTACATTCACTCTTCCACAAAAATAAAAACTGTGGAGTAATTGATTATTTCATATATATGAAGATTGAGCGTGCAAAGGAAATTATTCGTGATGGGAATATGAATATCACTGAAATCGCATATTTTCTTTCTTATAATTCTTTGCAGCATTTTTCCAAACAATTTAAAAAGTTAACTGGAATGTCACCAACTGAATACATCTCATCTGTTAAGGGAATTTCTCAAACTTATAAGTGGTAGCCATGACGTGGCTGCCAGTCCTTATTTAACAGTATATAAATATGACATAGTGATGTCATGTTCATGTGCTATAATATGATAGAGGTGAAAATATGCAAATCAACCGAATGTTTGAAATAATATATATACTTCTTGATAAAAAAACTGTTACGGCAAGAGAACTTGCAGAGAAGTTTGAAGTTTCTAGTAGAACCATTTATCGTGATATTGAAACATTATCATCAGCAGGTATTCCTGTTTATATGACCAAAGGCAAAGGTGGCGGAATATCTATTTTAGATGAATTTGTGCTGAACAAAGCTGTATTAACCGAAGAAGAAAAGTCTGATATTTTATCCTCACTACAAGCAGTTGGTGCAATCAATTTTAATGAAACAGATTCTGCATTACAAAAATTAGGCAGCCTCTTTGGAGAGAATAACTCCGATTGGATTGAAGTGGATTTTTCATCCTGGTACAATTCAGAGAACGAATCTAAATCCTTTAATGATATTAAATCAGCAATCCTATCTAAGAAAATAATGAGTTTTACTTATTCAAGCGGAAAAGGCGAAAGAACTACACGAGAGGTAGAACCTTTAAAGCTGTGTTTTAAAGGTATGGCACGTTATTTATATGCCTATTGTACTTTAAGGCAGGATTTCCGATTTTTCAAACTAAGTCGTATAAAGGATATTGTGGTTACAGATAAACATTTTCATCGAAAAGTTATTGGGCCTATATTTAAGAAGGATAACATGTTTAATGAGCAATATATCACTTTGAAATTAAAACTGTCTCCCCAAATGGCTTTTCGAGTATATGACGAGTTTGATAATTATACTAAAGAAGTTGACGGCAGTTTTATAACTGAAACAATTTATCCTATGGGTGAATGGCTATTTCCTTATATAGCTTCTTTTGGTAGCCATTGCGAGGTATTAGAACCATTGGACATAAGAAACTCCATAAAAGAAGAAATACAAAAAATGATGAACAATTATTTATAATATGACATACTGTTGACATATTATTTGATTTATTATAAATATATCAAATATATGGAGGTAGTTAAAATGAACTATGAAATTGTAAATCTTGAAGAAAAAATTATTGTTGGTGTAAGTGTGACAACGAGCAACGAAGACCCTAAAATGGGTGAGAAAATCGGCAAGCTTTGGGTTGATTTATATCAAGGTGGCGTCAATGCAAACATCAAGAATAAAGTAAATGAATATGCAATTGGACTTTATTCCGATTATACAGAAAACAGTTATCTTGTTACCGCAGGCAACGAAGTATCAAAATCAGAAAACAGTGAGTTTACAACAAAAATCATTCCTGCTGGGAAATATGCAAAATTCTCTGTCCATGGACACATGGAAACAGCAGTAGCAAAAGCTTGGGGCGAAATTTGGAAAATGGACTTAGACAGAAGCTTTACAGGTGACTTTGAAGAATACCTAAACAGTGACTTTGAAAATGCAGATATTGATATTTATATCGCATTAAAATAACAGTGATAAGATTCATCATATTTAGCTAATTAAGTTAATTCTACTGAGTTGCAACATTCCAGTGATCTAAATAAACTAAGTATCGTAACTTTAACATATTCTAAACATATATTATAATATTATAAAAATTATAAATTTGTAAATACTATAGTATAGATATATAAAAAAGAAGGTGTAGATATGTGTACAGCGTTTACTTTAAAATCTTTACAGATGGAAAATTTGTTTTGTAGGACTATGGATTTTTCTTACGATATAGAACCTGGATTTTTTATAATACCTAGAAATAACCCATGGTATAATCCTATTACCATGAAAAAGCATAATGATTGCTATAGCTTTATAGGTATCGGGCAAGAAGCTGATAATGTGCTAGGCTTTTTTGATGGGGTAAATGAAAGAGGCTTTGCTGCCGCAGCTCTATACTTTGCGGGTTATGCCGATTATGATATACCAGTAGAGGATAAGAATAAAGAGCCTATTGCATCATTGGATTTTCTACATTATATTTTAGGGCGCTGTGCTTCAGTAGATGAACTAGATATGATACTGAAAAATATATGTGTCATAGGTCTTCCCGATCCTGTTACTAAAACGGCTGCTCCTCTTCATTGGATTGCAACTGATAAAAGTGGTAAATGTGTAGTTATTGAGCAAACAAGAAATGGGCTTGAGATATTTGATAATCCTATAGGAGTTATGACTAATAGTCCAGATTTTATGTGGCATATGACTAATCTAAGAAATTATATGGAATTATCTACAATCCAAGAAAAGAAAACCTGTTGGGAGAATGTTGAGTTAACACCCTTTGGTCAGGCTGGTGGAACAATGTTATTACCTGGTGGATACACCTCTCCAGAACGATTTGTTAGAACAGCCTTTCTAAAAACCCATAGTCAAGTACCTAAAGATAGAGTCGATGCAATAATGACTTGTTTCCACATTGTGGAGAGTGTTTCAATTCCAAGGGGAATTGTTCTTACAGATAAAAGTACTTTTGATTACACTAAATATACTGCATTTATAAACACAAACACCTGTGAATATTACTTTAAAACCTATGATAACAGTCAAATAGCGACTACAAGACTAATTAGTGATTATAAAAATTGTACACATCCTATCTACCTTGGTAATTTAAAACGTCCTGTTACCTTTGAAAAGCTCTAGAATTTACTTTTTTGCCCTACCTAATACCTTTGTTAGATTAGGTTCTTCCTAAACTTGAAAGGTCTAACCCTACCCCATTAAGGGGTAAGTTTAGACCTCTTTCCTTTTCTAATTAACAGTGCTCTTGCTATTCCCTTTCGTCAGCACCACCATACAATTCCAAATTGTGTAAATTGCTATGAACTTTCCTTTTATAACAGTTAGTCTTTATTAAAGTTTCAGATAAATAACAGCTTAAACTAACTAGCAATATATCAATACCAAGTCTTAGAAGTGTATCAATAAACGCCCCCGAAAATATAATTGGGACAAAAATAAGAAAGGCAAACCAATTAATCCCGAATATTGTAATCCCAAATTTTATTGCACTTAAAGGCTTTGATTGCGATTTAGTAGTATTACCTAATAATAGATATACGATACCTATACATGTACCCATTAATAAAGTCCAAATAAAAGTTGTATCACCTTACTCTCCACTGCTCAATAAATCTATACCATATCAAGAAAATATTTCCTTTATTTATCCTATGACTATGTAAAAAATCATTATATTTATGTAATTATATTATTTTTTTACAATTAATGATATAATTTGTATGTAAATAAACTATGATTTATTATATTACAGTTAGATACTATTGTGTATAAAACATACAGGGGGTTAAGTTTAAATGAATAATAAACAGGTTATGAGTCTGATAGGAAAATGTGGTTTTTATTGTGGTAGTTGTCCAGATTATATTCAAGGCGATTGTACTGGTTGCCGTACAGCACATCAAAAAGGAGATTGCTACACTTTTGATTGTGTGGATATACATAAAATAGAGTTTTGTGGAACTTGCAATAAATTTCCATGCAATGAAATAATGACAAGAGATAAAGCAACTGTTTTAGATATCAGATGGTTGCAATGGAAAGCAACAAAGAGAATTACTAAAAAATAGGCATAATGCGTTAACTTATATATTTTTTCAAACTCATTCTTCTCCTACATTTCCAAAACAAATACTAAAGTTTAGTATGGAGCTATCAATATTTATTTTTCCATTTCCCATGGGTTTAAGTATAGAATTTAAGTAACTTATTAATAATTTTTCATTCTCTTTTACTCCAAATATTTTTTTAAAATACAACATCATTTTTAAGGCTTAATAATTTGTTCATGCTTAAATTCCTCCTAAGTCTATTACTATTTAAATTATTAACACAAACACTTACTCTTATTTTAAAAATATTTATTATGGCTCAAATTAAAATAAGAGTATATCATAAAAAAAGTGCCCTTGGCAC